>DUEU01000067.1 GCA_011191985.1 Dehalococcoidia bacterium | reverse complement strand
TCGCTGGCCAGTACCTGCTGTGGTGAAATCACCACCCGCCCCATTTCCTGGCCACGGGTCGTTTCCACCACCACGTAATCGCCCACCGTCAGGTCAATACCGGCCGGGTCAAAGTAGTATACCTTACCAGCCCTTTTAAATCGTACGCCAACAACATCGGTCATAGCCTAACGTTCCCCCTTTGGGATGCTTAGCATCAGTACCTCCATTACCAGCCTCGGGCTGGCATTCAGTAGCAACTGTTCTTTTGCCGCCCTGATACTCTTTATGAAGTCATCAATCTGGGCCAGACTGTAGCCCTTGGCCCCATCTACCAGCTCATCTAACATGTCAAGATTCTCCACGCTGTCGCTCACGCCTACCTTAACCAGAAGAAGGTCGCGCCACCAGCTAAGCCACAGGTCCAGCACCTCCCAGACCTGCCCTCGGCTCTGGCCAAACTGGGTTACCAGTTCGGCAGCATAGGCAAAACGCTCTTCATAGTCCGTGTTTATAATGCTGCGTATTCTTTCCAGCCGCTCGGCACGCCGGCGGAGCAGACCATCATCAACTGCCGCTGATACCGCCCACCCCAGGCAACCACGGCAAAGCCGGGACAACAGCCTGGCCTTATTGGGTTCGACACCCCAGTAACGGCTCAGGGCTGCCTCTGTCTCGGCAGTTGCCAGGGGAAACAGCTCCAGCCGCAGGCAGCGGGAAACTACCGTGGCCGGCAGTAGTCTGTCGTTCACGGTCAACAGGACAAAGATAACACCAGCCGCTGGCTCTTCCAGGGTTTTCAATAGACAATTGGCTGCCTCAATAGATAACTGCTCCGCCCCATCAATAATATATACCCGGTACCTGCCTTCGAAGGGCGGCAAGCTCGCCGAATGCTGTATCTCTCTAATCTGGGCAATACCGATTTCCGCCTGAGGTCTGGCCTCGGACAAGCTGCCGTTGCCACCCAAGCCGATAACCTGCACATCGGCATGACTGCCCTGGGCTATGCGGCGGCATGAGTCGCACTGGCCACAGGGTGGTTCCGTTGCCTCACAATTAACCGCCTGGGCCAGATTCAAGGCCAGGGTCATCTTGCCTACATGGGGTAGACCAACCAGAAGATAGGCGTGAGCCAGTGTCCCCTTTTCCAGGCTTCGCTGAAATACGGTTATGGCCCTATCCTGTCCTATTACCGGCCACATCCCAAACCCCCTATAAATCGCACCGGGTCAGGTCTTCCAGCGTTTCCCGGCGCTTGACCAAACGCGCCTTGCCCTCCTTTACCATGACTATCGCCGGCCGGAAGGAAGCGTTGTAGTTGCTGGCCAGCGGCAGACAATAGGCCCCGCTGACCGGTATAGCGATGATGTCGCCAGCGGCAATGGTAGGCATTTCGATATCCCTGACGAGGATATCACCGGACTCGCAGAACCGGCCGGCAATAGTGACCCTGGCCGACGCCTCTTCCCGCATCTTATTGGCAATCACCACTTCATATCTTGAGCCGTAAAGAGCAGTACGGATATTGTCCCCCATGCCCCCATCCACCGAGACATAGCGCCGTACCCCAGGGATATCCTTAATGGCACCGGCGGTATAGAGGGCTACCCCGGCCTGGGCTACTATCGCCCGACCCGGCTCGACAACAAGCTGTGGCCGTGCCAAACCCAACTCCTGACATTTTTCGGCGATTTTACTCGCTATCGCTCCGGCATAGGCCGCCACCGGCGGCGCCGGGCCGTCCAGTGTATACTGAACGGCAATCCCCCCACCAACATTGAGTTCGCCCAGCTCAAAACCACACTTCCGTTTCATCCCCGCGGCGAAATCAAGGACCACTGCCACCGCCTCCTCATACGGCTCCGCCCCGGGTACAAGCGAACCAATATGAAAATGCAGGCCAGCCAGATTGAGGCTGGTCGCGGCCATAGCCTGCATCACGGCTTCTCCAGCACTGGCCATAGTGAAACCAAACTTGCTGTCCAGGACACCAGTGGCGATATACTGGTGGGTATGGGGGTCAACCGCTGGTGACAGCCGCAGCAGTATATCTGGCCTCACCCCTTTATCGCCGGCTATTGCCGCCAGCATCTCCCGCTCATAGAAGTTGTCCACGACTATGCGGCCGACCCGCCAGTCAAGAGCCAACCGCAGCTCATCGGCAGACTTATTGTTGCCGTGTAAGTAGACCTTATCCAACGGGAAGCCGACTGACCGGGCTATACCCATCTCCCCGACCGAGACGACGTCCAGCCCCAGACCCTCCTCCATCAAGATAAGCGCCAGGGCCTTGTTGATGAAGGCCTTACAGGCATAGATGACACTGGCACCGGCATACTGAGTGCCGAATTCCTCTCTGAACTCGCGGCATTTGCGTCGCAGGGTAAACTCGTCAAAGACATACAGCGGCGTACCGAACTCGCTGGCGAGCCGGGCAGTATCACAGCCGCCGATCACTAGATGACCTTCAGCACTTACCTCACTTTCTAATGGAAATAGCGCCAGTCTATCTAACAAGCCATTCTCCTTACCCAAAGTTAGGCCAATGCCTCTCCTATCTAATGGTAACAGTGCCTGCCACTTAAGTCAATTTAATTATCAGCGGCAGATTGACACCGCCCTGGCAATACCGCTAAGATTTGATATGGGCGAAATCTTGCACCAGAAGACTGTCCTGGATAACGGCCTGCGCGTCCTTACCAGCCACATGCCTAACATTCACTCCGTGTCCATTATTTTCTTCATCGGGGTAGGTTCCCGATATGATAGCGAGGCCGAGGCTGGTGTCTCTCATTTTATGGAACACATGTGCTTCAAGGGTACGGCCAAACGCCCTACTTCCCGGGATATCTCCGAAGCAATCGAGGGTATCGGTGGTATCTTTAACGGCGGTACCGATAAAGAACTGACTACCTACTGGTGCAAGGTGGCCCATCTCCATTTCGCGGTAGCCCTGGATATCCTGGTGGACCTGATTCTCAACTCCCGCTTCGACCCCGAAGAAATAGAAAAAGAGCGCCGGGTCATCATCGAAGAGATAAACATGATCCGGGATTCTCCACCCCAGCGGGCCCAGATGCTTATCGACGAACTCTTATGGTATGGCCATCCCCTGGGCCGGGATATTGCCGGCAACGAGGCATCGGTCAGCACTATTACCCGGGAGGCAATTCTCAACCACCTGGGGAAACACTACCGGCCGGGTAACACGGTAATCGCCGTTGCCGGTAATGTGAAGCACCAGGACGTCGTCGCCGGAATCAACCAGACCCTGGGTAACTGGACTGACCAGCCAGTGCATCCCGACTATACTGCTTACCAGGAACAACCCGGTCCGCGGCTGCATGTCGAGAAGCGCGATACTGAGCAGGCCCATTTCTACCTGGCGTTACCCGGGCTGTCCCTGTTCCATCCCCGGCGCTATACGCTGGACCTGCTCAATGTCGTCCTAGGGGAAGGAATGAGCAGCCGCCTGTTTACTGAGATCCGCGATAAACGGGGGCTTGCTTATAGCATCCACAGCTACGTCGACCACCTCCTGGACTCTGGCTCCGTCACCATCTACGCTGGCGTGGAACCAAAAAACCTGAGGGTAGCCATCGAGGCTATCCTGGAGCAGCTTGCCCTCCTTAAGCAGCCAGTGCCCGTTGCGGAGCTCAACAAGGTCAAGGAGCTGACCAAGGGGCGCCTGCTGCTGCGCATGGAGGACAGCCGCAGCGTTGCCGGCTGGACGGGAGGACAGGAGATTCTAACCGGGCGTATCCTGAGCGTCGAGCAGGTGGTGTCTATCATCGATGGCATCACTGCGGAGGACATCCGGCAGGTAGCCGAAGAGCTGCTAGTGGACAGCCGCCTCCGCCTAGCCGTGGTCGGCCCGGTAGCCGAAGACGAGCCGCTGGATGAGCTTCTTATATTATAGAACCACCTCACCCCCTTTATCCCCCTCTCCTTCAAAGGAGAGGGGGAGGGACTAAAAAAGAGAGGCTTCGCCCCTCTTATACAACCTAGTGGATGGGTGTCGCTTTCCACAAATGCCCAAATACCAGTCTAGGGATGGCGGGGAGGTAGATGAAAAGTCATTTGCGCAAGACCGAATGAGGGTGGTGGGGTAAACAAGTCAACAGCTAAAAACACCACACGAGGGCGGCGGGTGGTAACAGATAACCTCAGTAAAAAATTTATCCCCTTCCCCCATAACCAGAGGAAGGGGATAAATTATATCTGTGTTAATTGCCGCTGTTTTTACACTACATTCCGTAATCCATACCACCCATACCACCACCAGGGGGCATACCGGGCATCGCTTTCTCCTTCTCCGGGATATCGGTGACCAGCGACTGAGTAACCAGCACCATAGCGGCGATGCTGGCCGCATTCTCCAGAGCAGACCTGACCACCTTGGTAGGGTCAATAATGCCCTTCGCCATCATATCGCCGAATTCGTCAGCAGCGGCATCGTAACCGGTGCCCGCTTTGCTCTTTTTAACGGTATCCACCACCACCGAGCCGTCCTTGCCGGCGTTTATCGCTATCCAGCGAATGGGCTCTTCCACCGCCTTGCGCACGCTGTTTACCCCGGTGGCCTCATCACCCTCATTCTTGAGGCTGTCCAGCTCCTTTACGGCATTGAGCAGGGCGACCCCGCCGCCGGGTAAAATGCCCTCTTCTACGGCAGCACGGACTGCCGACAGGGCATCCTCGACTCGGTGCTTCTTCTCCTTGAGCTCAACCTCAGTAGCGGCACCGACCTTAAGAACACCGACGCCGCCCACCAGCTTCGCCTGTCTTTCCTGCAGCTTCTCCCGGTCAAAATCAGAGGTGGTCTCCTCTATCTGGGCCTTAATCTGCTTTATTCTCGCCTTTATCTCCTCGTCAGACCCCTTGCCCTCAACAATAGTGGTCTTGTCCTTATCGGAGGTCACCCGGCGCGCCCGGCCCAGGTCTTCCACGGTAACCGAATCAAGCTTGCGGCCGACCTCCTCCGAGATTACCTTGCCACCGGTAAGGATGGCTATGTCTTCCAGCATCGCCTTGCGCCGGTCACCAAAACCGGGGGCCTTCACCGCCAGCATATTCAGGGTACCACGCAGCTTGTTGACCACGAGGGTCGCCAGTGCCTCACCCTCAATATCCTCGGCGATGATAAGCAGATTCTTGGAGACCTGGAGTATCTTCTCCAGCGCCGGCAGGAAGTCGGATATCGCCGATATTTTCTTATCGGTGATGAGGATATAAGGGTCATCTATCACCGTCTCCATGCGCTCGGCATTGGTGACAAAATAGGGGCTAATGTAGCCACGGTCAAACTGCATACCCTCGACATACTCCGTCTCAAAGGTTATCCCCTTGGACTCTTCAACGGTGATGACGCCATCCTTACCCACCTTGTCCATCACCTCGGCGATAAGGTCGCCAATTTGCTTGTCCTTGGCAGTGATATTACCCACCTGGGCAATCTGCTCTTTACCCTTCACCTCAACCGATTGCTTCTTCAACGACTCAACAACGGCCTTGGTTGCGGCCTCAATTCCCCTTTTCAGAGCCATCGGGTCAGCGCCGGCAGCCACGTTCTTGAAGCCCTCGGTAATTATGGCATGAGCCAGGACGGTTGAGGTAGTGGTGCCATCGCCGCAGGCATCATTGGTCTTGCTGGCCGCTTCCTTAACCAGCTGAGCACCGACATTTTCGAAAGGGTCAGGGAGTTCAATATCCTTGGCAATGGTGACGCCATCATCAATAACCGTTGGCGGCCCCCACTTCTTGTCCAGGACGACACAGCGCCCCCGTGGTCCCAGGGTTACCCTTACTGCATCAGCCAGGGCATCAATCCCTTTCTTCAGGGAATGTCTCGCCTCTTCATCATATATAATCTGTTTCGCCATTTCCGGTCCTCCTTATTACACTTATTAGTTATTTCTTTTTCTTGGCCAGGATGTCACTCTCACGCAGAATTATCAGCTCCTCGTCATCAATTTTGATCTCGGTGCCGCCGTATTTGGCATACATTACCACGTCACCAACCTTGACATCCAGGGCGATCCGCTTGCCATCATCGGTCAGCCGGCCGGGGCCAACCGCCACCACTTCTCCCTCCTGTGGCCTTTCTTTGGCGGTATCGGGGATTACGATACCTCCCTTGGTCACCTCTTCTCGCTCAATAGGTTTGACCACCAGACGGTCCGCCAACGGCTCAAGCTTAACTGCCATCTTTTCCTCCTTGAATTATATCTCGTTTAAAGAGTTTAGCACTCTCGGGGTGAGACTGCTAATTTTTATAATAGCGTAGTTAGCACCAGGCTGCAACTCAATCATAGCTACTCTCAGGCAACGCAAGACATTCACAGTAATTATCAAGACTTTAAATACTTTCTACTACATACTACTATCTTTTTCACGCTGAAGCTCTCTCTTCATTATTCCCTAACCTCCCCGTTTAATGTTTTTAATCCGTACTCGTCCATCACCATACCTCCCCAGACATCCCGGCCGGGGCCGCCGGCGGCAAAGCTTGACAACGGCACGCCAGCCGATTAAAGTTTCCATAGCCACCAATTGAGTCTTAGCCGAGGGTTAAAGCGATGAATGAAAAACTAGAGCAGCTAAAAGCCAAAATAATGCCCGGGGGAAGGTCAATGATCCTGGCTTATGACCAGGGTTTCGAGCACGGGCCAAGGGACTTGCTGGAACATCCGGAAAGTGCCAGTTTCCAGTACATCCTAGACATAGCCCAAAGAGGCAGATTCACCGGAATCGTAGCGCATGCGGGGCTGGCCGAGAAATACCAGGCCGAGATACTCGCCTCCGAGGTGCCCTTAATATTGAAACTAAACGGCACCTCGGAACTCTACACCAAAGAAGACCCTTACTCGCCGCAGCTGTATTCCGTATCCGACGCCCTGGAACTGGGCGCTACCGCGGTGGGCTATACCGTCTACTCAGGCTCCAAGTACGAGGATGATATGCAGCGTGAGTTCGCTAGGATAATCAGAGAGGCCCACGGCCAGGGTATCCCCGTGATAGGCTGGATGTACCCCCGTGGCAAATCCCTCTTTGACCGAAGGTCAGCCTCAAAAACACTTAAACTGGCGCTCGAAGAGCAGGAGGCAACAAACCTGGCCATAGACGAAACCCCATCCATCGTGGCTTACGGGGCCAGGATTGGCCTTGAACTCGGCGCCGATATCGTCAAGGTAAAATACACCGGCTCAGTGGAGAGTTTTCGGTGGGTGGTACGGGCGGCCCACCCCACCAGGGTGGTCATGTCCGGCGGCCCAATGACCAAGACAGACGAAGAGTTCCTGGCCAAAATAGAAGAGGTTCTATCGGCCGGCGCCGCCGGTATAGCGGTTGGCCGAAATGTCTGGCAGCGCCAGGACCCTCTGGTTATCAGTGAAAAGATACACCGGGTAATCTTTGGTTCCTAGAATATTTACCGCCCGCTTAATAAACCGGCCCTGCCACTCAGCAGGACAGTGAGGCCGGGATAAAAAAGAGGTATATATGAAACGTATCGCAGTATTGACCAGCGGGGGCGATGCCCCTGGCATGAACGTGGCTATCAGGGCCGTGGTGCGGACCGGTCTGGATAAAGGCTGGGAGGTCTTCGGTGTCCGCTACGGATACACCGGCCTCATCACCGATAACATGGTGCCGCTGGGCGCCAGAGACGTGGGCGGCATCATCCATCAGGGCGGTACGATGCTGCAGAGCAGCCGCTGTCCTGAATTCACCACTGAAGAGGGGCGCCTCAAGGCGCTGAGGGTGCTTAACCAGCGTGATATCGATGCCCTAGTGGTTATCGGGGGCAACGGCTCCCAGGCCGGAGCCCATGCCCTTTCCCAGATGGACTACCCAGTAATCGGCATCGCATCGACCATAGACAACGACCTCTATGGTTCGGAAATCAGCATTGGTGTTGATACCGCCCTGAACATCGCCCTGGAGGCAATAGACCGGCTGAAGGTGACCGCCTCATCTCACCAGCGGGCCTTCCTGGTCGAGGTGATGGGTCGTGACTGTGGCTACATAGCGCTGATGGCCGGCATTGCCGGCGGCGCCGAGACCGTCCTTATTCCCGAGGTAGAGACCGACCCAGAAACCGTGGCTGAAGAACTGCGCCACGCCTATTTACGGGGTAAAACCCACGCCCTGGTAGTTGTTGCCGAGGGGGCCCGCTACAATGCCAGCCACCTGGCGCGTTTCTTTGAAGAGCACTATGAGCGGCTCGGCTTCGAGATGCGGGTGACTGTCCTGGGCCACACCCAGCGTGGCGGCACACCGAGCGCCTTCGACCGGCTGCTGGCGACACGGCTGGGAGCGACGGCCACCGACCGCCTGGCAAAAGGTAAGCACGGGATACTAATGGGCCTGGTTAAGGGTGAGATCGTCAGCACACCACTAGCCGAGGTCGTCGCCAAGAAAAAGCAGCTCGACCCTTACCTCATGTCTCTGGCCAAGGTCCTAGCAAAATAGACAAACGCTATCAATCTGGTCAGGCCTGCTCGAATTCAATGTCGAGAACCCGGCGGGTGGCCGCGGTAACCTTCACCCGTTCATCTATCCGCCAGCCAACCACCCACAGAATGCCTGCCGAGGAGCTGACGATGGGAATCCGCGGCCGCCAGTGACGGGGTATGCGGGCATCAATCATAAACTCATTCAGCTTCTTGGGCTGGCTCATCCCCAGCGGCTGAAACCGGTCTCCGGGGCGACGGCGGCGGACTACCAGCCCGGTACCCGACCTATCAAGGTCAAGGTAAGCCTGGAAACCATCGGTGTCGCTGGTTATTGCTTTTGGCGACATGACGGTCGTCCTCACCCGCCAGCCGGGCAGCCGCGTCTCGCCAGGTACTTTCAGCGGCGCGTCGGCGTCCAGGACGGGGAACGGGCACAAGGCAGTCGTATCCCGGCCGATAAGGAAGCGGTCATACTCTATGGCAAAGGTCAACCCCAAGGGCAGGTCGAGCCGACGGCCGGCGGGCTTTCCCAACGCGGCGAGCACACCATCTATATGCCGCATCTCAATATCGCGGACACTGTCCACCAGGCTTTCTATTACCGCCCGGAGAAGGTGCCTCTTCAGGGCCAGAGGCAACCGGCCGAAACCTTCCCTGTCCAGGATGATGATGTCGCCCTGTTTCTGCACTACCTCACCCCACCGCCGGCCTGCTTCTTCATCCATAAAGGCACTATCATCACCGGCGAGGCGCGCCGTGCGCTGCAGGGCTTCATCCACCGCCGGATTATAGCTGCGCAGCAGTGGCAAAAGCTGCTGCCGTATCCGGTTCCGTAGTGGCGATAGCGACAGGTTGGAGGTATCCAACCGCGGCGCCAGCCGGTGGTGAGCGCAGTATTCTGCAGTTTCTTCACGGCCCAGCCCGAGCAGCGGCCTGACGATGGTGACACCGAGACCGCCCGACCGCCATTCACTCTGCGGCCGCAGCCCGCGAAGACCCCGGGGGCCGGTGCCACGAATCAAATGCATCAGTATGGTCTCAATATGATCATCACGCGTATGCCCGGTGGCCACACAACCAGTGCTTAGAGACCTGGCCACCTCGGCAAGATAGCCATACCTCACCTCGCGGGCGGCCTCTTCCAGGGACAGGCGCTGCCGATCCTGGTACGCCTTCACATCACGACGCTCGATGGTGGCCGGAACACCAAGGCGACGGGCCAGCCCGGCAACGTAATCAGCATCGGCAGCCGACTCGGCACCCCGCAGCTGGTGATTGAGGTGGGCCAGGTGTAAGGTTATCCCCAGCCGCTCCTTCAACGACAACAGGGCATGTAATAGACAGACAGAATCGGCCCCGCCGGACACGGCGACCACCAGACACTGCCCAGGTAACAGCAGCCGGTGTTCGGCTATGAATTGAAGCACCCGCTCTTCTACCAACGGGTTTTTTTTATTTGTAACCAAATCTGCTCGCGACATGTCGGCTACTCCACCAGGTGACAGGTATCATTGAACAATGCCAGATTTGGTGGCTGCCTGTCACTATCGAAGACGACACTGCTGATACTGCCCACACTGAAACGGAGCCGCCTTATCTGAGATACCGGCAGCCCCAGGACAGTACAGATAATCGTCATGATAACGAAGTAGTGGCTGACGATGACGATTACGCCGTCACTATGATTACTAACGATACCCTGCACCACCCCCCACGCCCTCTGCTGCACCGCAGTCAGCGATTCCCCGCCGATATATGGTATCATACCCAACATACCACCTTCGGCCGGTAACCCATCATGGCCCGCCTCGACCAGCAGTTCACTGAGACGCTTACCGATTGAGCTTACGAACACCCCTTCCAGCTCACCGGCATCTATCTCCAGCAAGTCATGGTCTACCTTTACCTCAAGCCGATGAGGACGGGCTATCGCCCGTGCGGTGTCCCGGGCCCTCCGCAACGGGCTGGAATAAACAGCCCGAATTTCCTCTTCTTTCAACCGCAATGCCAAGCTAGCCGCCTGTTTCTTTCCGACGTCATTCAACGGGATATCACTATTGCTGCCCTGGACACGGTGCGCCTTATTCCAATCGGTCTCACCATGTCTCACCAAGATAATCTTGAGCAAAATACCCCCTACTAGCTTAAAATAGAGCCAAATCTCCCGATTCGTACACCAGCAACTAACTGGTTTCCAGAAGAAGCCGAGTGCGGTGTATGGCGGCCGGGTGGCCGATAAAACCCAGTGCGGCGATGACCTGTTCCGGTCTTCCAGAACCCTGGCTGCTGCAGCGCAGTCTCATATCTATGGTACAACAGCCATCCTGACATCCCAGCAAGCTCAGGTCATCAATCAATGGTCTTAGGTCATATTTTCGCGGCCCGGTATCCCGCTGGTGCTGCCACGGCAAGTGTTCTAGCGAAAGGAGGTTACTAATAGTTTCTTCCACCGCCGGCGTCTCCATTTGAGTACTCACCTGGACCCGGTAATCGGCATAGCGTACCTGTGCCTGTAAGGAAGGCAATGGCAGTGCCACGTTATTCACCTGCAATATCTCGATGCCCGGCGGCAGCGCTTTACCGACTACGCTGCTGAAGACATGCGGGGATACCCACTTGGTGCAATAGACGTCCATCAGCTCGGCGGCGCTGGTTACCCCGAGGGCCAGAGGCGCCGCCAGCGATATCCGGGGGTGAGGTGTATACCCTTCGGAGTAAGCCAGCGCTATGCCGGCCCGATGAAGCGCCCTCTGCCACAACCGCATCAAATCCAGATGGGAGATAAACTTCAGTCCCTGCCCCCGGCTAAACCTGACCCTCAGACGCTGCATGTTTTTCCTTGCTCACCCGTATCTTCTCTATCTTCAACCCGCGCATTTCGGTTATGACTATCCTCAGATCTTTATACTTCAACTTCTGTCCCTGATCAGGGATATGCCCCAGCAGGTCAAATATAAAACCGGCCACCGTCTCATAATCCCCTTCCGGCAGTCCCAGCTTCATCTCTTCGTTGGCCTCCTCAATGTGCATACCGCCGTCGACCTGGAAGGTGTACTCATCAATGGCCTCGTATTCCTTCTCCGCCTCGGCAAGCTCGTCCCCTACCGGGCCCACAATCTCCTCCACCAGCCGGCTGAGGCTGACGATACCGGCCGTGCCGCCATACTCATCAACGACTACCGCCATGCGGTAATTTCTGTCCCGCATCTCGGTGAACAGCTCACTTACACGCTTGGTCTCGGGAGTGAAATAGGCCGGGCGCATCAGTTCGTCTATATTACTCTCGTCGTTGACCGAACCTTTAGCCAGGGCCATGAGCACGTCCTTCACGGAAAGAATACCCACCACGTTGTCGGTATTGTCCTCATATACCGGGAACCGGGATAGCGGCGAACCGGCATATATTTTAAGAAAATCGGCCAGTGTTACCCTTTTCTCCACCCACACCACTTCGGTGCGCGGCACAATCACCTCCCTGACCGGCCGGTTACCAAATTCAAACACCTTATGCAGCATCTCGGCTTCATCTTCCTCCACGGTGCCCTCTTTATGCCCCACCGATATCATGGTGCGGATTTCCTCCTCGCCAACCAGGGACCGATGCAAAGATTCCCCACCGAACAACTTGCTCACTCCCGAGGCCACCCAGCTTAGCGCCACAACAAAAGGAGTCAGAACCCATGAAATCGTCCCAATAGGACGAGCAAACAGCAGGGATAATCGCTCGGAGTGCCGGGTGGCAATCGTCTTCGGCGTGGTCTCGCTGAACACCAGTAGCATAACGGTGACAATTACCGTAGCAATAATTACTCCATGCTCAGGCCACAGGGAAATAGCCAACGCCGTACCTAAAGCGGCCGCGGCCGTATTGACGAAGTTATTGCTGAGCAGGATAGTCGACAGCAACCTTTCTGGTTTCTCCAGCATTCTGGCCACACGCCGGGCACCGGTAACCTTATTATTGACCATATGCTCAAGGCGAAACCGCTGCAGTGAAATAAAGGCCGTCTCCGAACTGGAGAAGAAAGCGGAAAGTAACAAACAAATTACAAGCAGCGCTAAATATAGCGTCTCAATACCAGACATACACCATCACCCCACAATTGGGGCGGTGGGGCCATTCGCCCCGGAGCAACCAGCCAGGGCTCTCCTCCTAACGGGATGCTTCATTCTCTCCTGACAGCAAGTCAATGAGAAGATATCCATCAGACCACCTGAGTAAATCTTGCTAATAATGATAACATCGAATAATTAGTCTGTCAAAGTCAACAACACTATCCGTGACGCCGAGGAAGCCAACGAGCTCAAGCTAGCTATGCTATAATTGGATAGTATGAAAATCCTCGGTATCGAGACATCGTGTGATGAGACGGCGGCAGCGGTAGTTGAGGACGGGACTCGTATCCTCGCCAACGAAATCGCCTCCCAGGTAGCCATCCATGCCCGCTACGGTGGGGTCGTCCCCGAGGTTGCCTCGCGCCAGCACACCCTGGCCATTATCCCGGTCATCGAACGGGCAATGAACAGGGCGCCAGTTACCTGGCCTGACCTGGGCGGCGTGGCCGTCACCTTCGGCCCAGGCCTGGCCGGCTCGCTGCTGGTGGGCACCAACGTGGCCAAGGCCATTGCCTTGGCCCATAATTTGCCGCTCACCGGCGTCAACCATCTTGAGGGCCACCTTTACGCCAACTGGCTGGCTAACGGCACCATCGTCTTCCCGGTGCTGTGCCTCATTGTTTCCGGGGGGCACAGCGACCTGGTGCTGGTGAAGGACCACGGCGACTACGCACTACTGGGCCACACCCGCGACGACGCCGCCGGCGAGGCCTTTGATAAAGCCGCCAGGATATTGGGGCTGGGCTATCCCGGCGGCCCGGCCATCGAGCGCGCCGCCACACAGGGCGAGGCATCTATCGAACTGCCCCGGGCCTGGCTCAAAGGAAGCCACGACTTCAGCTTTAGTGGCGTCAAAACGGCTCTGCTGCGCCTGGTGGAAGCCGGTAAAGTATCGAACAAGGATGACGCCGCGGCCAGCTTTCAGGAGGCGGTAGTTGACGTGCTGGTCACCAAGACGGTAGCCGCCGCCAGGGAACACCGGGTGCAGCAAATCCTGCTGGCGGGCGGTGTGGCCTCAAACCGGCGGCTTCGCCAGTCTCTGGAACAAAACTCACCTATTACAGTATTGATCCCCGAACCGGTGCTGTGCACCGACAACGCCGCCATGATTGCCGCCTGCGGCTACTTCCACTTCAAGACAGGCAAGACAGACGGGCTGGACCTGGATGTGGTACCCAGCCTGAGGCTTGCCTGAAATCGCCTACAACACGCGCTTGAGCCTGGGGTTGGCAGTAATACCGGGTATTCTACCCCGCTTGGCCACTGGCCGGCCGGCGACTTCGTGCAGGTCAGCGGTGAAATCAATCGGCTTCGCCCCGCTGATGTAGCTGCCGACACCAAAGCCGTCAACCGGGGCGTCCCTCTCGATAAAATGTTTTATCCGCTCCGGGTCAAAGCCACCGCTGACGAAGATACCTACCTTACCAAAGCCAGCCAGGTCCAGCCTGGCCCTGACTTCCTTCACCAGGTCAACAGTAACCCCACCCCGTTCACCAGGGGTATCCAGACGCACGGCATCAAGCCGGTCACCCAGCGCTTCGGCTACCCGCAGGCTCTCCTCGGCCTCATCCTTGAAGGTGTCCACCAGCGACACCCGCCGCACTCCGGGAGGCACATACTTATCAAAGGTAACGGTGGCTTTTACAGTATCGCCCATAACAATAATCAGGGCATGGGGTATCGTCCCCGTCGGCTCGATACCGGCCAGCCTAGCACCAGCAATACTGGCGCAGCCGGCACAGCCACCGACTACCGCCGAGTACTCCATCACCCCGGCCACCGATGGGTGGACATGACGGGCACCGAAGCTGATAACCGGTACGCCTCCTGCCGCAGCCACACACTCCCGGGCAGCCGTTGCCCAGCCACTACAGTGGGCCAGAATACCCGCTATGGGCGTCTCATAAGCACCGTAGCTCTGATAGGGAGCCCTGATACGCAACGTCACCTCTTTCGCCGCCACAGCGTCACCCTCACTGAGGGCCCAGACCTCACGATTATCTTCCGGCAATACTTTAGTCAGCAGCGCCATGACCTCTTTCATGCCACAGACCACCCCGGCACTGCGAGGGAACACCTCCATGGTGGCCACCGGGTTAAGACCTTCATGACGCAGGATTTCTACCGTCCGGGCAAAGTAGATATCGGTGGTCCCTCCCGCTAAGACCGCCTCAGATGGTTCAAAGCTAGGTTGCTCCATGCCATCACCCCCCGATACTGGTCAACCTGGCCCCGAGCACCTTCTCCATGTGCTCCAGGGCAAACCGGTGCGCCGCCTCATCCGGTGAGGCCACGCCGTCAACCGGCACCTCAACCTCATAATCGCGGTTACGAGCATCGGCCACGGTATGCATCACACAGATATTGGTCAGCACCCCGCAGACAATCAACTTCTCCGGCGCCAATTCATGCAACCTCTGCTCCAGCGGCGTGTCAAAGAAGCCGCTGTAGCGCCGCTTGGGTATGACCTCCCCAGGATAGCCGACCAACTCGGGGATTACCTCGGCCTCGGCCGTACCCTCGATACAGTGGGGAGGAAACATCTTAAACTCAAGGTCGTCGGGGGCATGATGGTCGCAAATAAAGAACAGCCGGGAGCCCCGGGCCAGCTCTCTCTCTAGCAGACGTTGTATATTTGGTATTACGCTACGGGCTTCCCGGCCGATGCAAAGGGGGTAGCCCTCTTCTAGAAAACCCCGTAGCATGTCCACCACCAGGACCGCGTCAGCCATTGTCCACCTCCTCCGGCAGCCATTTTGCCAGCTCACCGGTGATCTCAATGGGATCGCTGGAGACGACACTGGCGGCATAGACCTCCATACCACCAACATCGGAAGCCCGATGATGGGGATTACCCCGGTCCACTACCCGAACCATGACCGGGAAATCCTGCCAGCTTTCCTCAGTCGGTGCCAGCGGCGGCGTAACCAGGCCTAGATTGAACGAGGCAACCCCCAGCTTATCACGGAAGCAGGCCAGCACCTCGTAGACCTTTTCTTTAAAGGACTGACTTAGCTCGTCGGCCATGATAATGACCTCTTTGTCTTTAAAAGGGGTCAGATAGGCCATAAT
The DNA here is from genome assembly GCA_011191985.1 of Dehalococcoidia bacterium. Lineage (GTDB taxonomy): Bacteria > Chloroflexota > Dehalococcoidia > Dehalococcoidales > W111 > W111. The sequence continues at coordinate 2,092 of DUEU01000067.1, read as the reverse complement.
CCCGACCCCGTCCCTTTTCAGGGCGCAGCCAACGGCCTGGTGGCACCGGAACAGGTCGTCGAAATAGTTGCCCCCGTTGTCCTGACGGTAACTCACCGCCGCCCGCCGCAGACGTTCGATACGGGCATAGTGCCGCCCGCCGGTCAGCATCACATGGGCATGGCCGTGACCTATCGAGGCACCGGCCCGCCACAGGCAATTCCAGATAAGGGCGAAGTATTTCGCCTCAGGTTGAGTTTGGTGCGCCTTCAACGCCCACTCCCGGGCAACATCTATATAGTCAATAATCTGCGCCCGGGTAAAATCAAGGGGGTTAAAATCGTTGAACACCAGCAGGCCGTGAAAGCTGTCGAACTTGGCAACATTGCTGGCGGTGACACAGTGCTTACCCACCACCCGGCCAAAAACGTCCTCCGGGGTACTGTCATAGGGTCGGCTAAAGAAATCAGTCGCGTCGCTATAGGCAAGTTCAACATCAACCGTGCCGGTATCCTGTGGGCGGGAGGCCCGCAGTTTGCTGAACAGTGTCTCCTCACCGGTCAGTTTATTGGTCACCCGGACAATCTTCTGTCGAGTAACCGCATCCAGAGAACCAAACTGCTGTTCGACCCAGGGCTGCATTGTCTCCGGGACTCGTAGCTCGCCGACAGTGGCGGTAAGGGCGTATATCCTTTCGAAACGCGCCTTTTCCGCCGCCGGCAAGGAGTCCACAATCCCATCAAGACTAAGGACAGGTGTATCAAACATGACTAATGCCTGAAGTGCCTCTCCCCGGTAAATACCATGGCAATATCGTGCGCATCAGCAGCCTTTATTGAGTCCTCGTCCCTTATCGAACCGCCGGGCTGAATAATTGCGGTAACCCCGCAGGCCGCTGCCGCCTCCACCACGTCCGGGAAGGGGAACATGGCATCAGAAGCCAGCACACTGCCCCGGGCCTTGTCCCCCGCCTTTTCGGCCGCTATCTGGGCACTGATTATCCGGCTGGGCTGCCCGGCGCCCATGCCAGTTATCATCTTATCTTTAACGAGCAATATCGCGTTCGACTTGACATGCTTGACTGCCCTCCAGGCAAAAAGCAGGTCTTCTGTCTCCGCCTTTGTCGGCGGCCTCTTGGTTACCGTCTTCAAACTGACACTGGTCTCTGGCACCGAGTCGGAACCCTGGACGAGGAAGCCCCCTTTCACCCTTCGGAAATCGAGGTAACTTGGTTCCGCCTGACCATAGCCGGGCGGCAGCGGGGCGACCAAGATGCGCAAATCCTTCTTTTTCTGGAGTAGCTTCAGGGCTTCTGGCTCGTACTCCGGGGCAATGACGATTTCATAGAAGACCGGCTTCATAGCCTCGGCCATGGCCCGGGTGACCGGCCGGTTGACGGCGACAATGCCGCCAAAGGCGGCCACGGAATCGCCACTGAAAGCCAGCCGGTAAGCCTCGGCAATATCCTGATGACTGGCCAGACCGCAGGGATTGGTATGCTTGATAACCGAGACCGTCGGAGCGGCAAAATCGGTCACTGCCCCCCAGGCGGCGTCAGCATCCAGTATGTTGTTGAAGGAAAGCTCCTTGCCCCCCAGTTGCTCGGCCCAGGTGATGCCAGTGGCCTTCTTCTCGCCCACCGATAGCTCGGCATAAAATGCCGCCGGCTGGTGCGGGTTCTCGCCGTAACGGAGCGACTGGCGCTTCTTCAGGGCAACGGTCATCTCCTCGGGGAAGCCCTCGGCGTCCTGTCTCAGGTACTGGGCAATGGCGGTATCGTAAATGGCGACGTGCTGGAACGCCTTCTGGGCTAGGCGTTTGCGCTCGGCCATATCCAGCCCGCCCTTTTCCAGCTTATCAAGCACGGTCTGGTAGTCGGCCGGGTCAACGACCACGATTACGCCGGGGAAATTCTTGGCTGAAGCCCGTATCATGGTCGGCCCGCCAATATCGATATTCTCCAGCGCTTCCTGAAGGGTGACCCCGTCTTTGGAGACCGTCTGCACGAAGGGATAGAGGTTAACCGCCACCAGGTCGACAGCGGTGATTTTATTCTTGACCAGCTCTTCCATATGGCTGGGCAGGTCGCGCCGGGCGAGAATCCCGCCGTGGA
>DUEU01000066.1 GCA_011191985.1 Dehalococcoidia bacterium | reverse complement strand
GGGGGCTTCGCCCCTCTTAGACACCCCACTCACATAAAGATCTTGAGTGCTTTTCGGCAATTTAATAGCTTTCACACACTACAAATCAATCCCTATCACATAGATTGGTACCTGGATAGCGCTCTTGAAATGAGGAAGGTATTTTATAACCTTTTCGAAGGTCAAAGAACCTTCCCAATTCTGAGAATATCTTTGCTTCATCTGTTTTTGAAAATTCATAGTCGTTACTACATAAACACCAAGATCAATTTTATCTAAACCCGAATAAGAGGCCACCTGAAATTTCAAGAGATCTATTCCGATAAATGAGCCATGCCCAAATCCGACTTCAATTCCCACTCTATCTTTCAGGAAGTCCATCTTGGCCAAAGGGTCTCCAAGCTCATCGAAAACGCGCGGTTGATCTTCCCATCCCTTACTACAAAAACTATCTTTCAGTACACGGTTAAACTCAGGACGGGACAAGGAAGGAATTTTAATACTAGAATCCGCTAGTATTCCCTCAATCTCTTGCTTAATTGCTAGCTTACTATTTAGCACCTGTTCGGCAAAACGATATGAAAAGTTTTTTAACCACATGGCCCGTATTATCTAGCCCACATCTGGCTCTATTTTACCACCCTACCAATTATTTTCAAACGGGAAAAGAGCGCTAGACCCTCTTAGACACCCTCTCTCTGAGGGTTGGGTTGCGATAAATACTAGAGAATAAGCAGAGGACGCCACGAGGGCGGGTGGGCGGGAAAGAAGACCAGGGGGTAGGGCTGAGGGGTGGAACTTAATCTACTTTATAACCTTCGCCCCAACGTAAGGCTGCAAAACATCGGGAATAATAATTGAGCCGTCGGCCTGCTGGTAGTTCTCCATAATAGCAATAACTACCCGGGGCAGAGCCAGCCCGGAGCCGTTTAGCGTATGCACGAAACGGGGCTTGCTTTCGGGGGTGGGGCGGTAGCGGACGTTGGCCCGCCTCGCCTGGAAATCAGCGCAGTTGGAGCAGGAGCTTACCTCCAGCCATTCTTCACAGCCGGGCGCCCACATCTCAACATCATAGGACATGGCCGAGGCAAAGCCCAGGTCAGCGGTGCAGAGCTGCTTTATACGGTAGGGAAGCCCCAGCCGCCAGCAGACATCCTCGGCATCAGCGACCATCTTCTCCAACTCTTCATCGGAACTTTCCGGCTCAACGAACTTGTACATCTCCACCTTGTCGAACTGGTGCCCGCGCTTTATGCCGCGCGTATCCTTGCCCGCCGACATCTTTTCCCGCCGGAAACAGGCGGTGTAGGCAACATAGTACACGGGCAGGACACCGGGCAGGATAATCTCATCGCGGTGGAGGTTGGTCAACGGCACCTCAGCGGTGGGCACGAACCAGAGGTCATCCTCTTCATCATGATAGAGATTATCGGCAAACTTGGGTAGGTTACCCGAGCCGACCATGCACTCCTGCTTGACCATGAAAGGGGGATATATTTCCTGGTAACCATGTTCCGTGGTATGGAGGTCAATCATAAAGGTGATAAGCGCCCTTTGCAGCCGGGCGCCCAGCCCTTTGAGCACGTAGAAGCGGCTGCCCGATAGCTTGACCCCCCATTCGAAATCAATGATGCCCAGCGCTTCGCCCAGCTTCCAGTGAGGGTCTGGTTTAAAATCAAAGCTTTTCGCCTCCCCCCAGGAGCGCACCACCACGTTGTCTTCTTCACTCGTCCCCAGCGGTACCGCCGGACCGGGAACATTGGGCACCTGGAGCAGCAACGCCCTCAGTTGCTCGTCCAGGCCCCTGACCTCTTCCTCGAGGGCCTTTATCTTGGCACGAAGATGACGCCCTTCTTCGGCACTGACTTTTGCCTTTTTCCCCTCCCGTCCTGCCTCTTTGCGGACATGGCGGAAGCCCTCAAGCTCAAGCAGCCGCTCGCGGCGCTGCCGGTCAAGCTCCAGGATTTCATCCAGCGGCGCTGTATCCTGCCGGTTGGTGAGCGCCTGGCGCACCAGTTCGGTATTTTCCCGGATAAATTTCAGGTCAAGCATAGTATTTTATTAACCCTATCCCCCGTATCCCCTTCCCCTTAACAAGGGGAATTTACTTTAGAGGGGCTCCGCCCCTTACGCTGTTAAATCTGACTGTATTTATAAAACGCCATCTCCGCCACTTATAATTTCCTACTAACGACCATAAACTCCATAGTGCCATACTGTATTGGCTCTCTGCTGAAAGGATTTGCCCCCAGTAAAACATCAAAACCATGCTGTTCTAATACCCATTTCAGTTCCGGGAATGTATAACTGCGGTCACTACATTTGAGTATCTTCTTTTGGCCATCTTTTCGAGTTATTTCTTGTTCCGATTCCCAACGACATGTCATAATATCAAACTGTTCGTCTCGAAAAAGATTCAATGTAGTAAGAATGAATATCCCCCGTTGCTTTAAAGATTTGTGCACCGCTTTTAACACCTTATAGTTCTCGTCATCGTTCTCAAGCAAGCCAAAAGCCCCTTCACAGAGACATATAGCCGCGTCAAATTCACTTTCAAAAGGCATTTCTCTGGCATCACCAACCCTGAAATCAACCCGCACGTTTTTGGCTCTTGCAGTTTCTTTTGCCGCCCTAATTAAGCCTGGGGATAAATCTATGCCGGTAATATTGTTATAACCCTTAGTAGCCAGGTTTATGGCATGACGCCCGGTCCCACAGCCAACATCCAGGATTTTCATTTCAGGATTGGTCAAATACTCCTCAATCATCCATTTTACTTCGTTTTCCGTGTTCTTCGTGAATGGATAGTCTTCATATTCAATCCCCATTTCCTCAAAGAACTCTCTATACCACCCGGAGTTCGTGCTTTCACTCATTTTTCTCCTTGAGCTGCGGGAATAATATTACCTCGCGGATTGACTGTTTGTTGGTAAATAGCATTACCAGGCGGTCGATGCCCACCCCCAGCCCGCCGGTGGGCGGCATGCCGTACTCAAGCGCCAGCAGATAGTCCCGGTCAATAGTCCACTGTTCTTCATCCTCACCACGGCGCTCTTTCATCTGCTCTTGGAAACGGAGTCTCTGTTCGGCCGGGTCGTTGAGCTCGGTAAAGGCGTTGGCCAGCTCAATCCCACCGCCGGCAAACACCTCAAAGCGCTCGACGTAGCGGCTGTCCCCGGGCTTGGCCTTGGCCAGCGGCGACATCTCCACCGGGTAGTCCATTAAAAAAGTAGGCTGGATGATGTTCGGCTCAACGTAGGTCGAAATTAGCTCGTCTATCAGCCGCCCGCGGTCCTTCTGCGGGTCAACCTCCATCCCGGTCTCCCGCATCCGCGTACGGAGGGCATCGGCATTGGCGTATTGCTCGAAGTCAATCCCGCTGTATTGCTTAACCGCCCGGCGCAAGTCCAGCCGCGGCCAGGGCGGCTCAAAATCCAAGATATTACCGGCGAACTCTACTCGGCTGCTGCCCAGCACCTGCTGGCTCACCTGATAGACCATTTCCTCGAACATTCGCATCACGTCATTATAGTCGGCATAGGCCTCGTAGCTTTCCAGCATGGTAAACTCGGGATTGTGCTTAGTGGAGACGCCCTCGTTGCGGAAGATACGGCCCAGCTCGTACACTTTATCAAAGCCGCCCACAATCAGCCGCTTGAGATGCAGTTCGAGGGCGATGCGCAGGTAGAAATCGTGGTCAAGGGCATGATGATGGGTAATAAACGGCCGGGCCAGAGCGCCCCCGGCCGACGGTTGCAGCACCGGCGTCTCTACCTCTAGGAACCCCCGCTCATCAAGGAACCGGCGCACCGCAGCGATAACCTTCTGGCGCACCAGGAAGGTTTCTTTAACCTCAGTGTTGGCAATAAGGTCAAGGTAGCGCTGCCGGTAACGCACATCAACGTCACTTAGACCGTGCCATTTCTCCGGCAGAGGCTGCAACGACTTGGCCAGCAGGTGAAAGTCATTAACCCGGACGGTCGGCTCGCCGCTCTTGGTGCGCAGAACATCACCTTCCACGCCGATAATATCGCCGATGTCCAGGTCTTTAAACAGAGCAAGCTGGGACTTCTCAAAGTTCTTTATATCCTGAAATAATAGTTGGATCTTACCAGAACCATCGCGGAGGTCGGCAAAGGCGCTCTTGCCCATTCGCCTTATGGCCATAATACGCCCGGCGACAATAACCGGCATTTCCTCGCTACTCGAGCCTGTCTCTTTCTTTCCCAGCAGCTCCACCGCCTGACGGGTGGTGTGCGTGCGGTGATAGACACGAGGGTACGGGTCGGTGCCACCGGCCCGAATCCGCGCCAGCTTCTCCATCCTCTGCTGAGTGATACGGTCTATTCTGGATGCCATCTTTATACCCTACTACATCAGCAGCAAAAAGGCCGTTAGCAAATTCACTACGGTGGCAGATTAGCCACTTCTGGTTATTATATGTTATTTATAGATGTTTTTAAACTGTAGTGAGGGTTAAACTTGAATAAGTTGGGAAAACCCTGGTTGATGTGGATCTCAACTCCTCTCAGCTCGTTAATGATTTGTTCCGCAGTATAGGTTTTCCTGACCATTGAATCCCCCTTTTACCCGAATTTACTAACATTATAAACTGGACTCCTTTTTGGGGGGCAGGTCAGGTTGCATATCTCGCGGAGTAGTGGTAGTATTGGCGGTTAGAATGTTACGCTCTCCACGGGCTTATGCTTTATAAAAAACCTGGCTCTCAACTTGATTGAGATAGAGCATATCAAATGACCGATTCAAAGCGACCCCGCTTTAGATTATTCTACGGGTGGTACATTGTCGGCGCCTGTTTCTTGATTTCGGTTTATTGTTGCGGAGTCGGGAGTCTCAGTTTTACCGCCCTTATTGAGCCAATAGTAGAGGAGTTTCGCTGGAGCTATGCCCTAGTCTCCATTGCAGCTTCGATACGCGGCCTAGAATCGGGCCTTCTGGCCCCTGTAGTTGGCTTTCTTTTTGACCGCTGGGGGCCAAGAAAGCTTATTTTCGCCGGGGCTACCATCATGGGTATTGGCTTATTGTTATTGAGCCGTACCAGTTCCCTGGCCATGTTCTATGGCTCATTTATCCTGATAAGCACCGCCATAAGTGCAGGCATCGGAGTTGTCCCGATGACGGTGGTAGGGAACTGGTTTCGTAAGAGAGTATCTCTGGCTACTGGCATTGTAGTAAGTGGAGTGGCTGCTGGGGGTGTTCTGGTGCCACTGGTGACTTGGGTCATCGATACCTATGAGTGGCGGACGGCAATGGTAGTTTTTGGCCTGGGGGCGTGGGCCGTTATCTTTCCGCTGGCTATTATAGTGCGGCATAAGCCGGAGCAGCACGGCTATTTACCTGACGGTGAGGTAAGGAAAAGTGTAGACATTGACGAAGTCCAGACATCGACCCAATATGGAGATGTAGACTTCAGCGCCAAGCAGGCGTTGAAGAGCCAGGCCTTCTGGCACATCTCTTTGGGAATGTTGTGTAATTTTATTGTCGCAAATGCCACATTGACCCACATTATGCCTTATCTCAGCAGTATCGGTATCCCCAGGGGAACCTCTGGGTGGGTAGCTGGCGCATTACCCGTGATGACTATTACTGGTCGTCTTGGAGTTGGCTGGTTCGGGGATAGGTTTGACAAGAGGCGGGTAACAGCTGTAGGCATGGCCTTGCTTACCGTGAGTCTACTCATGTACGGCTACCTTAATGTTACCGGGACATGGCTACTTATGCCCTTCGTTATTCTCTATGGCGCAGGCTACGGAACCCAAGCTCCCATGTCAGTGGCTTTGCTTAGGGAATACTTTGGCCGTGCCCGGTTGGGTACTATTCTTGGCCTAGCTACGGGCGTTGCCTACATCGGCAGTCTAGTAGGAGCACCCATGGCCGGCTGGGTATATGATGCCTATGGCAGCTACCAGGTTGCTTGGTTTGCCCTTGCCTGTCTGTCCGTTGCTGGTATGTTCAGCTTTATAACTACCCCTCCGACTAGCCGTACAATTCTCGAAGTTGGTAAGTAAAAAGACGGGTAGATTGCTTTTTCAGGGCTTGCCTGCCCCTGGACTTGACCCTATGGAATTAATTGTTCAGTTGATTACTAATCTCGCTTATTATGCTATCCGTGTAATCAACACGGCCGAAGACACTGCCAAAGTTCTGTATCGTGGCCTCCTGAAATAACTGTGAAACACCGGCTGTAGCGTCATCAATAAGGATACACTTGTATTCTCGGTCAGCGGCGCTCCTTGCGGTCGAATCAACGCAGGCGTGTGTTGAGACCCCCACAAAAACGAGAAATTCGATGCCCCAAGCCCTTAATATAGTATCAATACCAGATGAAGTAAATGCGTCTACGGTCGTCTTGTTAATGACCACCTCACCATCTAGAGGCTTTACGTCTTCCAGGATTTCATGCTCCTGACAACCTCGACGGTTGTTTGTTGGTATAGCTATGCGCTTGGTACGGAAGGGAAGGTCGCTGTAGTCAGCTGTCTCAGAGCCATAGGTTACAAAAAGCACCTTGAGACCGTTTTCGCGGAACAACCTGAGCAATCTCTGAACATTAGGGACAACAAGCTTCTCTAGCCGGCCGAAGCGATACTCAATAAGCTCTTTGTGGCCCTGTTCCTCCCATATCTTGGCAATACCATGATTTCTACTGCCCGTAGCATACTGCATATCTATAATCACTAGAGCTGTTCTTTTTGGATTTACTGGCTTCCAACCTTCCAGGGGAAGGAATGCTGAATCTCCTAATACCATGTTACCTCCTTTGCCTTCTTATTCTATCAGCGTCACCTAAATATGCATAGCCTAATAGAAATTCACCCCCATGTATAATGACATTGAACCTGGATGATCTTTGCCGGTCTGAACGCCTTTTTGACTATCTGACTCCTCCTCTTCTTTTACTAGTCTAATGCAAGAACCGGTGCCGTTTGAGGAGGGTGCAGGTTCTCCGTATGCTTCCTATTTGACATGCGTAACCGTATGTGGTATATATGCTTTATCATTAATCGGCAACTATTAACCTACATAGATAGGCGGCAGGTAATATCCATCCGGCGGGCATTGTTGAAATGGAAACCGGAGGTAATAGGGTGTATGTCAAGTGTGGTGGGGGGCCTCTGGTCAGTACCGAAATACCAACGAGTTTTTCTGCTAAGTAATGCTATGCGGGGTTAAATCAAAAATTTAACTCCTTAGCAAAACGAAGTTCAAGGAGGTGTTAAATGGTGTGATAATAAAAAGCCCGTGTTTAGTTGCCACGGGATTCATGTTATCTGTATGAAGGAGGACTTGTTGAAGAAATATGAAAAGTAAAAGGTTATTGTTCAGGACCGTTCTATTAGTCTTAGCTTTGTGTTTGATGCTTTCACTGGCAGCAGCCTTTGGCTGCGCTCAGGAGCCAGAGCCAACACCAACGCCGACACCAACACCAACACCAACACCAACACCAACGCCAACACCAACACCCGGGCCGGAAAGAGGGGGCACTCTAAGAATTATTTATGGTGTAAGCCCGACTGGCCTGGGGTATGGTCCGGAAGTACGCAGGAAACAAGACCTGACGGTAACATCCCCCTGTGTCGAGACGCTCCTGCATGTTGACGAAACCGGCGCTATCCAGCCGTGGCTGGCCACGGACGTCAAAGGTGATGCTGCCGCCAAGACGGTGACAGTGACACTGAGAGAAGGTGTTAAGTTCCACGATGGCACCGACTTCAATGCCGAGGCGGTCAAATGGAACATAGAACAACAAATGGCCATCGACAGGAGTGAGGTCAGGAACGTCGCGTCAATAGATGTCCTCGACGATCACACCGCTCAGATTAATCTGTCCAAATATGATAACAGTCTGATTTATGCGCTGGGCTCATATATCGGCTTTATGACGTCACCCACCTACTTTGAAACGCATGGCGGGGTGGAAGGGGTTAAATACGACCCGGTAGGTACCGGTCCTTTTAAATTCGCGAGCTTCGAACACGATGTCGATCTCAAATACGAGAGATTCGATGGTTACTGGCAGGAGGGTAAGCCCTATCTTGATGCAGTCGAATTCATATTTATCGCTGACCCCATGGTAAGGCTAGCCTCTTTCCAGGCCGGTGAGGGGGATGTTCTCATGGGCCTTGAACCCCATGAAGCGGAAAGTCTGAAAGCGGCCGGTGACTTTGTCTTCACCTCGTGCATCGGGAACATGCTGGGCCTGGCCGGCGATAGTGGCCACCCCGATTCACCCTTTGCCGATATAAGGGTGCGCCAGGCACTAGCGTACGCGATTGACCCCAAGCCCGTTGTCGAAACGATTGGTAAGGGCTACTGGAATTATTCAGATCAGACATGCAGTGCCGGGACCTGGGGCTACAGCACGGAACCGCCGGCCTACTCGTACAACCCCCAGAAGGCCAGAGAGCTACTGGCCGAGGCAGGTTACGCGGATGGGTTAAAAGTGCCGCTCATTGTTCGGAATACTCCATCCGTATGGCTAGATTTTTATGCCGTATTCCAGTCCCAGCTTAATGAGGCGGGCTTTGACGTTAATATGGATATAGCGGACCCGGCAAGAGTACACGACATTGTTATGGGAGCTGGTTGGGAGAACGCCATATTTGCCGTTCACTACGCAGATGATGCGGACTGCTCTCGCTCACTAAACCTGATGTTCAACAGCAAAGGTTTCGTGTATAAGTGCATCTTGCATCCTGAGGAAATTGACGAAGTGATTAGTAAGATCACTATTACCGATGACTTCGAGGTAAAGAAGGCTTTGACTCAGGATGCCAACGCGCTTATACGGGATAAGTATTGCACCCTTGTTTTCGTTGCCAACAGCCCTAACCTTGGTGCTAGGTACTCTTATGTCCATGATGATGGGTTTTATGCGACTCAGACATGGCAGTCAAACGTACAAGACGCCTGGATAGAAAAATAAAGCATTTGGGGGGCTAGCCGACTTCGGTTAGCCCCCGGTAAATTATTCAACATCACCAAGATCAATAAAAGCCTGGAGAAAAAGGCAGGCTGGGTAGCTTCCGCGGTATTGACTTGTTTGTTCGCTAAATAAAGATTCGATAGCTTATAACTTCTCACAACGCAAAATCTCCGCGGAAGCACAATACCATATTATGGCTTAATAAACCGCTAGGTCCAGATTGATTAAGGGACTGATTAAGCATTAGCATAACCAATTGACCTTCACATTCCATGATGGTAATGTCCACCTGTTACGGACGGTATAACATTAAAGATACCAAATTAAGTGGCGGACAGGTTAACGAAGTAAAGGAGGGAGTTTGGCCATGGATAAAGATATGGTCGTGGAAACCACCTTTGGTAAGGTGCGTGGCACAAGGGAGCGAGGCGTTTTCACCTTTAAAGGCATTCCCTACGGTGCTCCGACTGGTGGCGAACGTCGTTTCCTGCCGCCACTACCACCTGAGCCGTGGACGGGCATGCGAGACGCCGGTGATTTCGGCCCGAGCTGCCCGCAGAGAGGAATAGAGATCAATCCGATTGCCCCGTATATGGCGGGGGAAATTAGAGAGCTACCCCAGAGTGAAGATTGCCTAGTACTTAACATATGGACCAGGGGCTTAGGGGATGAAGGGAAACGCCCGGTGATGGTGTGGTTACATGGTGGCGGCTTTTGCGAAGGGTCTGGTTCAGAGACAATGTATAACGGGGCCAATTTGGCCAAGCGCGGTGACGTGATTGTAGTCACCATTAACCACCGGTTGAATGTCTTCGGTTACTTGCACCTGACGGATATCGCCGGTGAGAAGTATGCCGGTTCAGGCAATGCCGGAATGCTGGATATCGTGCTGGCCCTTGAGTGGATCCGTAACAACATTGAATATTTCGGCGGTGATGCTAGTAGAGTGACTATCTTTGGGGAGTCTGGCGGTGCTCGGAAAGTTAGCCTAATGATGGCTATGCCCTCAGCAAAAGGGCTGTTCCATCGTGCCATTATCCAGAGCAGTCCGGCATTGCGGGGTAGAGACCCCAAGGACGCCACCGACTTTACCGAACGCCTGCTGGCACATACGGGTGTAAAAGCAAATCAGGTTGAGAAACTCCAGGCAATACCAGCTGAACAGCTATTGGACACCGTATACTCGCTATTATCGCAACTGCCTGATGCCAGGCAGTTCGCAGGCCCTGTCGGGACTGTCATTTTGTTGTCCAAATTGTTAGCACCGGTAGTGGATGGGCATTACCTGCCCACTAACCCGTTCGACCCTGTAGCCGCACCAACAGCAGCCGATGTTTCGCTCCTAATCGGGACCAACCGGGACGAAACGGCTCTCTTTCTGAATGGTGACCCCCTCCAAGGTAAACTTACGGAACCAGAGTTACGTGAACGCCTGGCTCCGGTACTCGGCGATAGGCTTGACAGCATAATCAGTGTCTACAAGAAGACACGGCCTAATGCCACTCCCTGGGAATTGCTAATCGGGATTACGACCGAAGAGAGGCGGATTGGCTGCATAAACGTTGTAGAGCGCAAGCTGGCAGGCGGCCCCACTCCGGCTTACATGTACCTGTTCACTTATGAGTCTGATCTTCTTGGCGGCGTTTTCAAGTCATGCCATGCTCTGGAGATTCCGTTTGCTTTCGATAACACGGATGATGTGCCCATGGCCGGTAACCGTCCGGATAAACACGAGATGGCAGCATCAGTAAGCAAGGCCTGGGCTGCCTTCGCTCGTAATGGAGACCCCAGTCACCCCGGGATTCCAAAATGGCCAGCTTATACTGTCGAAAACCGGGCAACAATGCTCCTTGACGTTCCGTGCCATCTGGAGGTCGATCCGTATCGCGAAGAACTCGATGCCTGGAAAGGCATGGAGGTGATTCCCTAGCTCATTCTGTGCAGTTAGCAATTAAAAGGTTAGGTAGGCATATTTTAATTACCCAAAAGACTGACAAGTTAACGAGGACAAGGTAAGGAGTCTGGCCATGAAGAAAGATATAGTCGTAGAGACAAGATATGGCAAGGTGCGCGGAACGACCGAAAATGGTGTTTACTCATTCAAAGGCATTCCCTATGGAGGCCCGACCGGGGGAGCAAACCGTTTTATGCCACCAACACCTCCAGAACCTTGGCCCGGGATAAAGGATGCCACCGAGTATGGCCCATCGTGTTGGCAGCAGATCCAGGTACCCACAAAAATTGAACTATTCAAGTCAAACGGCGTTAACTCAATGAGTGAGGACTGTCTTGTCCT
>DUEU01000065.1 GCA_011191985.1 Dehalococcoidia bacterium | reverse complement strand
TGGATATGGGAGCTCTGGTGGCGGGAAGCAAGTTCCGTGGTGAATTTGAGGAACGACTCAAGGCGGTAATGGACGAGGTGCGCCAGTCGCAAGGTGAGGTCATCCTGTTTATTGATGAGATACATACCGTGGTCGGGGCGGGGGCAGCCGAGGGAGCGGTTGATGCCAGCAATATGCTCAAGCCAGCGCTGGCCCATGGTGAAATGCAGTGCGTGGGGGCCACCACTATGGACGAGTACCGCAAGTTTATTGAGAAGGATAAGGCCTTGGAGCGGCGTTTCCAGCCGGTGTTTATCGGCGAACCGAGTGTTGAAGCAACCATTGAGATGCTGCAAGGTCTGCGCCCCCGGTATGAGGCCCACCACAAGGTCAAGATAAGCGACGAGGCCCTGGAGGCGGCGGCCAAGCTGAGCCAGCGCTATATCTCCGACCGTCACCTGCCGGATAAGGCGATTGACCTGATTGATGAGGCGGCCAGCAAGATAAATATCGATACGCAGAGTGCCCCGCCAGAGGTCAAGGCGCTGGAGCAGCAGCTCAAGCAGTTGACCAATGAAGAGGAGGCGGCCTCACAGCGCCAGGACTACGAGAATGCAGCGCAGCAAAAGAGCGAGCGCCTGCGACTGGAAGCGGAGTACAACCGGGCAAAGACCGACTGGCTCCAGCGGGAGAAACTTGACGAGGTGGTGGATGCGGAGAATATTGCCAAGCTGATATCCGCTTGGACGGGCATTCCGGTATCCCAGATGCTGGAGGGTGAGGCCGAAAAGCTGGTGCACATGGAAGAGCGGATTCATGAGCAACTGATAGGCCAGGAAGAGGCGGTGCGGGCGGTAAGCGATGCCATACGGCGCAGTCGAGCCGGGCTGAAAGACCCCCGTCGGCCCATCGGCAGCTTCCTGTTCCTGGGTCCCACCGGGGTGGGCAAGACCGAGCTGGCCCGCACCTTGGCGCGGTTCCTGTTTGACGATGAGAACGCTATGGTGCGCCTTGATATGTCGGAGTACCAAGAGAAGCATACGGTATCCCGCCTTATCGGGGCGCCGCCGGGCTATGTCGGCTATGAGGAGGGGGGGCAGCTCACTGAGGCGGTGCGTCGGCGGCCATATCGGGTAATCCTGCTGGATGAGATCGAAAAGGCACACCCCGAGGTGTTCAACAGTCTGCTCCAGCTCCTCGATGACGGGCGTCTGACCGACGGTCACGGGCGGACGGTTGACTTCAAAAATACCGTGGTCATCATGACCAGCAACACCGGTGTGGAGCTGATAAAACGGGATACAACGCTGGGATTTGCCACCCCGAAGGAAGGGGCTAAAGCCCACAAGCAGAGCTATGAGGACATGAGGGAAAAGGTGCTGGGTGCGGTGAAGAAGACTTTTCGTCCCGAATTTCTCAACCGTATTGATGAGACCGTGGTCTTCCACGAGCTAACGGAGGAAATGCTAGGTGACATCGTCAACCTGATGGTCAAGGACCTGCAGAAGCGGTTGGAAGAACGCAAACTGGGTATAGAGGTGACTGAGGCCGCCCGGAAATGGCTGGCCAAAGAAGGCTTTGATCCGGTCTATGGTGCCCGGCCGCTGCGGCGGGCGATAGAACGCCATGTGGAAAACCCCCTGTCCACCAAGCTGTTAAGCGGGGAATTCAAAGAGGGTGATACCGTCACAGTTGACCTCGTCGATAACGAGCTTACCTTTAAGGCAAAGGAGGCGGCGAAGGCCGCCTCCTGAGTAGGCCACTCTGTGAGTTGCCGTCAGAAACCGGTAAGTATAGCGCAGGATAGGTTGGTTAACCATAAAGACAGGAGAAGGACAGCGGGGGTTATCCCTAATATCAGCAGCCTCGTATTATGATAAGTTGAACACGAAAGCATGTCAGGGAGGTTCTATATGGAGACAACCGTGACGAAAACGTGGAAGCCTACAGTTGCCGGGGTTCTGAACATAGTCGCCGGAGTATCCAGCTTGCTTGGTGTCCTGGGGGTGATTGTGGCCATTATCTTCGTCGGCAGTGGTCCCTTATTTTGGGATTCTTTTCCGGGGTTAGGACCTCTGACGGTTGGCTTTTTAGAGGGTGTTCTGGTGATTACTGCGGTCTTCCTGGCTGTAGTGGGTATATTGCCCTTGCTGGGTGGCATTTATGCGGTGCAAAGAAGGAAGTGGGGTCTGGCACTCGCCGGGTCAATCGCCGCCATCTTTGGCTCAACACCTTTGGGTATAGCCGCTGTTATCTTACTGGCGTTGTCCAAGGATGAGTTTAATTAACGGGCGTTAACTTCTCCCATCTTGTCAGGGAAGCCGTTTTGTGATAAATTAAATGCGAGATACCTGGGGCTGTAGTTCAATTGGGAGAACGTTTGACTGGCAGTCAAAAGGTAGCGGGTTCGAATCCCGCCAGCTCCACTTTTGAAGCTAATAAGAGCCGTGCCGGGCTAAAATGAATAGTGTTAGAACGTTTTACTGCAAGGGAGACTCAATCGTGGCGCGTTCCTAAAGATGAACGTTTTACTGTCGAAAGGATAGCTGGCGCCAGAGGATTAAAAGGCTACTTAAAGACATTTCTACTCACATGTAAGGTAAACGAATTATCCCCTGATACTATAGACGACTACAATTACAAAATCGGCGTCTTCATCTCTTACTGTATCTCCCTAGGTGTTGATGATCCAACTCAAGTCACACCGGATGATATTCGCCAATTCATCCTTCATCTTCAAGAGCGTAACAATAGCTCTGCGTCTGTCTATGGCTATTACAAATGTGTCAAGCGTTTCTTCAACTGGCTAGTCGAAGAGGATATCTTATCAAGTAGCCCCATGGCTAGAATACGACCGCCCAAAGTTCCATCAAATATCATAGTACCTTTTAGGCCCGAGCATATAGAGACTTTGCTTCAAACCTGTGACCAAAGCTCCAAATTCCTTGCCCTGCGTAATCGCGCTATCATATTAACCTTTCTG
>DUEU01000064.1 GCA_011191985.1 Dehalococcoidia bacterium | reverse complement strand
GCCGCCGGGCGCTCGGGCCTGGGGGCCGTGATGGGTTCCAAAAAGCTCAAGGCAGTGGTGGTCAAGGGGGACCTTAAGGTCCCCATCGCCGATATAGAGGCGGCCAACAGGTTGAGAGAGGCACATATTGCCGATATGAAAGGACCATTCTATGACAATTTTCGCAAGTATGGCACCAGCGACCATGCCGACTCCTCGGCCCACAACGGCGACACCCCGGTCAAGAACTGGGGCAGCGTTGGCATCATCGACCTACCCGATGTCTCGAACTTTGGCAAAGACGCGATAATAAACTACGTGAAGAACAGGACTGGCTGCTGGCGCTGTCCGGCGGCCTGCAAGGGAAGACTAAAAGCAGGTACCGGCAAGTACCGGTACCCGGAAGGCACTCACCGACCGGAATACGAGACCCTGGCCGCCTTCGGCGCAGTTTGCCTCAACAACAATGTCGAGGCCATCGCGATGGCAAACCATATCTGCAACAGCTACGGGCTAGATACCATCTCCACCGGTACCATCGTTGCCTTTGCCATGGAATGCTACGAGCACGGTATTATTACTAAGGCGGACACCGACGGCATTGAGCTCACCTGGGGAAACCATCGGGCTATGGTCGCCATGACCGAGAAGATAGCCCGGCGGGATGGCTTTGGCGACATCCTCGCCGACGGCGTGAAATTAGCCGCAAAGAGAATCGGTAAAGGGGCCAAGAAATACGCGGTACATATCGGGGGACAGGAGTTGGGCTACCACGATCCCAAATTCTATTTCCCTTTCTTTGCTGGCGTACCGACTGCCGCCAGATACCAGATGGACGCCACGCCCGGGCGACACACTGCCGGCTTCGGCCCGACTCAATTCCGCGATAGCGTTCTCAACGCCGCCGGGCTTTGTATGCATAGCAATCTTCAGGTGGCCGAACCCGGCAAGTACATAGCGGGTTTCATGAGTGCCGTGACGGGCTGGGAACGCTCCATGGACGAGCTGCTCAAGGCTGGTGAGAGGATTGCCAACATCAGGCATGTCTTTACCCTTCGAGAAGGTGACAATCCTCTGAAGCGTAAGGTACACCCCAGGATAATTGGCCGCCCTCCCCAGAAGGAGGGACCGCTGGCCGGGGTTTCGGCAGATATCGAGGCCCAAGTGTACTGGAATCTCGGCGCCCTCGATTGGGACCGGGAAACCACCAAGCCGAGCCGGAAGAAACTGCTGGAACTGGGCCTGAATGATATTGCTCAGGAGCTCTGGCCGGAGGAATAAACCGCCAAAACGGGCCAATATAATAGCCGATATACTAAGGCATTAACTTAGCCAGACCGGCCCATCTGGCCGAGCTAGTCTAACCTGTGAAATGCTACTCAGGCTGACGGCTGCTGATAAGGACGTCTTTAAAAAGCTCCAATCGCCGCCGGCATTGCTCTTCGTTATATGCGCGAGGGTCGAAGCCTTCCCATTCCATCAACAGCACCGGTATGCCCAGCTGCTGTGTTATGGCATCTTTGAGCAGCATGGCGTCAGCGGCCCCCATTCGACAGCCAACGTGATATTTATCCAACACCCCATCAACGTTAAGTCTCCGGCACGCCTCGATAATAATAGCCGCCCTGGCGCTGAGGCCCTGCGCCAGTGAGGTTCGTAATGACTGGGCCAGCTTTTCGTAGGGGTCTGCTGGCTTCTCGCCAGCCGGGTCGCGTTCCCCATGCGGGGCAAAAAATCCAGTCTCGGACGATACCAGAGCGATACCGAGTTCTCCCAGCAGATGCTCCATTCTCGGGTCATTCATATGATGAGGATTGAGGGCTAGTACCCGGGGAGCTCCCTTTTCCACCGCGCCAATCCCTTTACGAACTCTGTCCTGCATTGCCTCATATATAGTATTCAGGATAGCCAGCGGCTCCCCGGTATCGGACTTTCCGCGTGGCAATGTGCTCATTGTATGGCAGAGCAAGTCATGGTTGGCACTCAGCGGCAGCGGGTCACCGCTGTCCATCAAATTGTGTATGTTCTTCATAGCCGTGGATAGCCCACCTCTAGCATCGATCGCTTCCTGCAGCATATCGTCGGTTATCTCGAAACCAACCACTTCCTGCACTTTAAGGGCAAATCGTCTCAGGCTTTTTGCCGCCAGCCCTGTCACTCTAATATCATCGGGATATTCACGAAATTCCCGGTCATGGCAGCTATCGTAGTAGTATGTCGGTATACCATAAAGCTCCTGTATTAAATCGATGGCTTTCGGGGCAGTATCACATAAAAAACCCGAGGTTACCAGCAGGTCAGGCCGGGGTATCAGGTCCAGGGCAAACAGGCCGACCAGTGTTTTGACATTGCCACAATGGGCAATCTTCCCTGACTTCAGCCACTTGCGCTCGGCTGCCTCCAGAATGGGGACTATTTTATCGAAAACACAACCAATGACAAAATGCAAAGACGGGAAAAGACTGGCCACATGCACCGCTGATGACTTCGAGAGGAGCGCCGAGCCCAGTATCTCAAAACCCGGGGCCATGAAGCCGTATATTACCTTCTGTTTGCCCTCCTCCCTGGCCAGTACCATATTGGTCAGGTCCTTTATACACAGCCTAACCGCCTGGCGCACGCCCGGCATTTCCAGGTCGTAATACTTGTTGAGCCTTTGCTTACCTCGCTCAATGTCCTCGGCGGTCACGCCAAATCGGCTGAATACCGCCGCCACCCGGGGTAACTGTGCTTCAATTTCACTATCCGTGAAACCGCACAATTTGAGTAGCTCAATCATTATCCCCTGCCTTTCTTATCTGCTCGATAAACGCTTCGATACGAGTTCTGAGCTGACCGACATCGGCCGTGCCGTAATCCGATTCCAGGATAAGCATGGGTACATTATGCTCCCGCATTCTCTGGGCGAAAAAGTACGATTCAGCGTTATAGACCTCACACTGGAGTATTTCATACCATATTATGCCGGACACGTCGAAATCCTGGACAAGCTTTAGCGCAAAATCAAGCCTCTTTTTGGCCGAACGTCTTATGAAGGCGCAGGGAAGCCTGTCTATCAGGTAGCCCCTGGCCAGAGACCGCCTCAAATCGCCTTCATTCTCGATATCATGCCAATAGTACCTGATACCCTCACACAGTTCTTCGGCCACAATCTCGCCGCCGGCCGCCGCTACCAAGCCCAAAACCTTGTAATCGCCATCGGCCACATTCGGCCCCAGCAGCAGCAGCCTCGGTGCCTCTGCTTTAGTGACCGCCTTTTCCCCCTGTAATTCGTGGTACACGGAATCCAGCACATCGGCAAAAAAGACAGGGTCGGCATAGAACGAGGCGTGGTTGAGCTTGACAAACTCCAGCGAGCTGATAGGTGGCGGTGCGGCACGGCGCAGGAGGCTTACCTCCCTCAACAGCCCCCGTATCCGGTTATACAGGGTAATTGCCTCACCGAGTTTTTCATCGGTAATCTCGTTCCCGGTTAATGCCTCAAGCCTATCCTTCATCACTCTCAGTCTATCCGCATAGTATTCCAGGCTGAATTCAGCATCATTCTGATGGGGGACCCCCAGCTTAAATATCTCTTTATCCCCGTGGTATTCCCATATCTCGCCGGCCTTCTTCAAGTGCTGACAGGTAATCGGGGCCACCAGCATATCAATCATACCGTAATAGGGGTTGGTCTTTAGTAGCCTCTCGCCAACCTGGGCCCGTACGAAGGGGCAAATTACGTCCGGGACTTCGGTCAGCGCGGCATCGACCGGTTCGGGGCTACCACCACGGGCGAGACATATTGGTAACGCCCCGGAAGCGTAAATGATTTCTTCTGGCACGTAATTCCCCGGGAAGAAGCCGACTACCTTGACGCCCTTCCTCTGCGCCGCCCGCAACTGGGCCGGTCTGTTCCCCAAGTGGGTATCCAGATCACTTAGTTCCCTCAGTTCCATTAGTGTCATACGCTCCTCCCAAACCATAGCATATTTGGCTTAACCGCAATACAACGACTGGTCAGCTTACCTATCTTTCTGGTAGCATATTACCTTCAATTTATTACCACTGTCAAACCAAAGCAGTATTTCTGCTCCAAAGTAAAGGCACCCATATGCCAGGCGCTGCCGCTCAATTTGAAGATACACTGTTAGAATGGTATCATAATAAAAACCCTTGCCAAATACCGAACTATACTGGCCACCACCGGCATATGCTGAAGTCCATTTGTTCGCGCTATGAATGCTGGATTATGCAGTAGACCACATGAGCGCTAGTGTAAGTAAAAAGATCACACTGTTAATCACAGCCATGGCCGGCTTCGCGGCTACTTTTATGCTGACGGCCGTGAACGTAGCTCTACCAACCATAGGCAACGAGTTCGGCACGGAAGCAGTTATGCTGGGCTGGGTTGCCAATGCCGGGATTTTGGTATCGGCAATAGTCCTGCTACCCACCGGCCGGTTAGCCGACATATACGGGCGCAAGAAGGTTTTTTTGTACGGTGTTTTACTCAGCACCGTCTCGTCTTTTCTCTGTGCCATTGCCAACTCGTCTATCTCGCTCATTGCCTTCCGGGCCCTTCAGGGAATTTCCAGTGGTATGGCAGGGGGCACCGCCATCGCGATTCTGACGTCAGTATTCCCCATCGAAGAAAGGGGAAAGGCCCTGGGGATAAATATAGCGTCAGTGTACCTCGGGCTTTCCCTGGCACCGTTTTTGGGCGGAGTCTTGACCCAACATCTCGGATGGCGAAGTATATTCTTTTTCGGGGCGCTTTTAGGCCTAGTGACAACCACCCTTGCTTTTTGGAACCTGAAGGGAGAATGGGCTGAGGCCAAAGGGGAGAGGTTTGATATTGTTGGTTCCATTATCTTCGGTATTTCGCTTTTAGCCATGATTTATGGCTTTACCATTCTACCAACCGTGCCGGGTATCGTCCTCGTTCTGGTGGGATCATCCGGTATGGCCGCATTTACCTGGTGGGAAGCAAAAGTAGAAAGCCCCATTCTAAACGTAGCCCTTTTCCGAAAGAACACGGCATTTATTTTCTCCAACATGGCAACACTGGTTAACTATAGTGCCACCTACGCCGTAGCTTTCCTCTTGAGCCTCTATCTGCAGTATACCAAAGGGTTTTCTCCGCAGACTGCCGGCCTGATTCTGATTACTCAGCCCGCTGTTATGGCTATTATTGCCCCCATTGCTGGCCGGCTTTCCGACCGGATAGAACCGCAAAAGGTGGCCGCAATCGGTATGGCGTTTGGCTGCCTGGCACTTCTACTGTTCGTCTTTTTAAACGAGGCAACCGCCACCTGGTATATTACGGGCAGTCTGGTTATATTCGGCCTTGGCGCCGGTCTTTTCTCGTCACCAAATACAAACGCGGTAATGAGTTCTGTGGAAAAGAAGTTTTTCGGAGTGGCGTCAGGTACTCAGGCCACCATGAGGTCATGCGGGATGACGCTGAGTATAGGCATTGTTCTGATATTATTCTCAATCTACATCGGCAATGCCCAGATTACTCCTGAATACTACCCGGCTTTCCTGACCACTGTGAAACTGGGATTCACAATTTTTGGCGCCCTCTGCTTCGGCGGTATATTTGCCCAGCTTGCCGGTAGACAGATAGCCGGCCCGGCGGAGAATAATCCAGGTTGATTTAGCAAGCTGAAGTCGAAATAATTCGGGCAGAACCTTATCATCCCCCAGTAACTCAAGGAGGTTCAAGACTTGGCCAAGCCTTGGCCACCCCTGGCCATCAGGAGACCTTTACCGGGACTTTCTTGTATAATACCCTGGTCTTGATAACAGTGTCACCGGTTGAGCATCTAAGAAATCTTAAGGAGACCGAAAAATGAAGGCAGCCGCTTACTACAGAACTGTAATCACCCTGCCGGTGCTGCTGGCCATCAGTCTGCTGGCTGGCTGCCCGGGGGTGCCATCAGAACGATACGACAAGGTGCAGGCCGAACTGGCAGAAGCACAGTCAGTTATAGCCAACCTCAAAGAAGAGCTACGGACAGAGCAGGCTGAGGTCACCGAAACCCAAATACAACTGCAGGAAATGAAAGCCAGGATTGCCGAGATTGAAAAGGAATTTGACTTATATCGAGGTCATACCCTTAAATCGCCCAACATAAGAACAGTTAAGGACTGTGTACTGCCACTGAATGTTAAGGTCAGAGATGCGGCAGTATCCGCAGTAGCGGATGTACCCTCTGGTATAAGCGCCGACTCCGCTGTATGGAAGACCTGGCGGGTACACTACTGGATATCGGAAAATATTGCCTATGTCAGCGACCCCAATGGATATGAGTATCTTGCCTATGCTGATGAGACCCTTGAGACCAGAGGTGGGGACTGTGACGACTTCAGTATTTTACTGGCCAGTATGTACGAGTCCTTGGGACTGGACGCGGCGGTATCATACATCGACACCGATCACGATGGGCAATCTGACCATATGACCTGTCTCGTCTACTGGGCGGGTGATGCCGATTCATTTCTGGATGAAGAAAAGACTATACTAAAGAGACTTAGGATAAAGGTTCCTGATGGCCAAGTTGTTATTCGCTTCTTTGATGCGACAAATTTGTACTCAGAACTTGGGAAATACCACCATGGGATCTGGATTATTGCTGACCCGCTCATGGCTGATGTCAGCGGAATGGTTGGCTCAATTACCGAAGAACCTTACGAGACAATAGAAATTATCGATGTCGGGGAGTAAAAAGCGGTGGCAATTAATTCACCGTGGGCAGACTGCAAGATGGTAAAATTTGTTCCAGTCGTTGAGGCAAGTTGAGATGACCTGCTCCAGCTGAGTACGCGTAACAGGAGTAACTCCAGTTATTAGTAAACACCTTTGTCTCTTCTCTGCTCACATCACAAACCTCTTAATTAAACTTGTGTTAAACAATACCCTTGTACTTAAGATACACATCACGGCTTCTTTATGCAAGCTTGAGGTAGACCTGTCTCTCTGAACTATAAACTGGCTATTTAGTTTTTGTATGTAGTCAGCGAAAGTGGGACAGTTCTGCGCATGCCGTTTTCAATACAATTTATACAATTACATAATCACTGTTGTACAAAGTAACAAGATTATAACTATAGTCTAATGTCACTTTATTGCATCTATTATTGACAAAATCCGGCAACGGCCTTTGCGGCACTGCTCTGCCACCGTCGGGGTATGCCCCCGTTCATCTTCAGCAGCGGCAAACCGGTGTCCGGCAGCAAATTGGCCTTCGAGAGCCAGGACTCGCCGCTTTATGTTCGATTGCCCGGCGACTTCATGCACCGCTACGTCTTCAGGAGGATGACCAGAGTAACCACCAGCAGTCGGCGCCTGCGGGAGGTGCTCATCAAACGGGTGAAGGTGGCGCCGGACCGGGTTAGCGTCACCCCCTTTATCGCTGCCGAGCCGGACCTGTTCTACCCCGGCATTGATGCTTCCAGCTTGAGGCTGGAGCTTGGGCTCACCGAGCGAGACCAGATAGTGCTATGCCTAGGTGAGGTATCGCCCTACAAGAACCAGCTTTCGCTGGTCAGGGCCATCCCGGATATCGTTAGTCGGCATCCAGAGGCGAGATTTATCTTCGCCGGGTCTATCCTGAACGATTACCGGAGGCAGATTGATGATTTCGTCCGGGCACATTCGCTGGACGACCGGGTAATACTCACTGGCTTTATCCGCAACTACGCCGACCTTCCGGCCTACTATAATCTGGCCGACATCTACATCCTCATTTCCCGCTCCGAGGGCAACCTGCCCAAGACTATTCTGGAGGCCATGAGCTGCGGCCGGACAATTATCGCCGCCGACTTACCGCAAAACCGGGAGGGGGCTAAGCGCGGGGACGAAATTATCTTCGTCGATCCGTACGACACAACAGCGATTGCGGCGGCAGTTAACCGCCTGCTGGATGACCCGGCTTTAAGGCAGAGGTTGGGAGAGAATGCCCGCCAGAGCATCCTAAAATATCATGCTCCGGAGGTCATCGCCCGGGGAATGGTTAAGGTATACGAAGAGGTTATTAGAGACAATAAAGACGGTAAAGAGAAGAGATGAACCTACTGGAAAGTGTGTACCAACAGTTTAACCGCCTAGCTCTAACAATAGGAATCTATCTTCCTTTTACAAGCTCTTACAATCTCTTCCAGACACTTAAAGGCGGGGGCAAGACTATCTTAGATGTGGGCTGTGGCAAAGGTGGTGCTATGGCCTCAATTAAACGCCATCAACGCTTTATCACTGCTGGTATTGATATCCACCGTCCCTACCTGGAGTGCGCCAGAGAATGCCATACCCATAATCATCTTGTTAGGGGAGATGTGCGTCATCTCCCTTTTAAACCAAAAAGCTTCGACAGCATTATCTGCCTTGAAGTGATTGAGCATCTTGACAAGGCGGAAGGCGTTAAGCTATTAGCCTCCATGGAGAATATCGCCATACTAAAGACTATGCTCAGCATGCCAATAGGGCAGTGGGAACAACACGCATATGATGGGAATCCCTATCAAGAACATAGAAGCCAATGGAAACCATCAGAGTTGCGAGCTTTAGGTTACAAGGTACATGTAACCGGTGTCCGTGGTACCGGTGGTGAATGGAGAGGGCGTAGCGGTTTCTGGAGAGCGTTGGACATCTTGTGGAGGCTTTTCTCAATAGTAGTAGCACCTCTAGTAACATTTTTCCCGCAGGCAGCCGGTAACATGGTCTGCAGCAAGGATGTTAGTAAATCTCATCAATAAAATTACGACAGCGGGCGAAAATAAACCAGCGTTCCCTATCCACTGTCCCGCTCGTGGTCAGGTTTACCGTTCAATAGGTCAATAAGTGGCAACAGTGACAAAGCCAGGTGCCCTTTGTTTCATCCCTTTTTTACCTCCTTTCTCCTCATTTGATAATTAGATGGTAACTCTAGCAATACAACAAATCAAATGGTTAATCATGCTTGAATTGCCCTCTCGACACTTATTCACTTGCAAAGTGGGCCGCTTTGGCGTATTATTAGTATGATAGTTTCTGTTTAGGTTATTACAAGCTTCTTAGAATCCCCTTAGATTGATATTAAGTATTGGATGACCCAAACTCCAACTAAAATATAGAAGAGAGGAGGGCATCCAATGAGTTTCCAGGACAAGTCGATCCAGTGTTCCGATTGTGGGACTACCTTCACCTTCAGTGCTGAGGAGCAAGAGCTCTTCCAATCCCGGGGCTATGTTAATGAGCCCAAACGCTGTCCCTCATGCCGCCAGGAAAGGAAGGCACGGCGGTACGGCAACAGCTATAGGAATGATAGCTATGGCTACAGGCCTCAACGCGAAATGTTCCCGGCAACGTGCGCCGAGTGCGGCAAAGACACCGAAGTACCCTTCGAACCTCGCGGGGACAAACCGGTATACTGTAGCGACTGCTACCGTAAAGTCAGACTGAGCAGATAAGCCAAATAAAACCTGTAATCGCGTCCGGGTTGGGTAACTGACCCGGACGCGATTCTGGAAAGCATGAGTTTTGTCGCTAGAAGTATTAATACGCAATGGTGAATCCCAGGACTCGTTATTACGCCGCTTTCAAAGAACAGTACAGATGAGTGGCGTCCTAAGAGAAGCCAAGGCTCGTCGTCAGTTCATATCCAAACGAGACGCTGCCCGTATAAAAGCCAAGAACAGCGCCAGAAGAAGACGACGGCAGAGTCATTAGGCAAAGCAGCTCCGGAAAAGGAGGGGACTACTATGAAAATCTATGTGGGCAACTTATCGTACGAGGTAACTGAAGAAGACTTACGGCGGGAATTTGAGGATTTTGGAGAGGTAACTTCGGCAAACATAATAACAGACAAGTATAGTGGACGACCCAAGGGGTTTGCCTTTATTGAAATGGCCACAAAGTCCGAGGCTGAGGCCGCCATCACCGGTCTCAACGGGAAAACACTCAAAGAGCGGACTATGATGGTCAACGAAGCTCGCCCTCGTACCGACAATAGAAGTGGCGGCTTCCGGGATGGTAGAAGAAGTGGATTCGGAGGAGGAAGACAGAGAAGATATTAAGCACTCTGTTATCTAAGGTTTCTGCTGGTAATGTAGAGTCTCAAATCATTGTCTGAATAAATGGAAAGCCAATGGATTAGACAGATAAAGGGGGAGAGATGATAGGAGTAACTGAGCGTGCTAAAAAGGAACTCAAGGCGATACTGCAAGCTAACACAGATGAGCCTGAAGCATGTCTGAGACTTATCTCTAATGAACAGGGGCAGCTTGGATTAGGCATAGACAAGGAAAGACAAGGCGACCAGGTGGTGGAACATGATGACTCGAAAGTGTTGGTGGTGGAAAATGACCTAGCTGATTCACTTCAGGGAATCACTATGGATGTCCAAGATTCCCCGGAAGGTGAAGGTGCCAGACTAGTCCTATCCCAAGAGTCCTAACACCGTCATCAATTAATTACGAACCGTCTTGTCTCCGTATACCTACCTGCTAACTGTTGGCATCAGCAGCATAATATTTATATGATTATTTCTCCCGAAATCATCTTAAATTGGTACATGAGGAATGTTATTCATAACTCCAGAGGGCTATTGGAAAAGCCTGAATTACGCCATCTCCAATGCCGAGGAAAGGAGGCAGTATGAATATCTATGTGGGCAACCTGTCTCTGGAAGTGACAGAGGAGGAACTGAGGAGAGAATTCATGGCCTTCGGAGAAGTAACATCTGTAATCATCATGAATGACAAATATATTGGTAGTGGCCAGCGGCGCGGTTACGGCTTTGTGGAAATGGCTTCAAACGCTGAGGGCGAAGCCGCAATTTCTGCCCTCGATGGAAAAACGCTGAGGCATATGACAATTAATGTTGTTCAAGCCCTCCCTCTTTCGGAACACAAAGAGAAGGGATTCCAATACCGCAGAAGAACAAACCACTTCAGTGGCAAAGTCAGAGAAAGAAGATACTAAATCAGCTGAGTTGCCTGCCATGTCTTAAAAGTACGCGACTCTTAATTCTACTAAGGATCCTCAATGAGTTTCGAAACCCTTAATCTTCATCCGAGCATTATGGCCCCGTTGGGAGACCGGCCGGAGCTGCCGAGGATGGTTGAGAACTTTGCGCTAACACCAGTTGCACTGGCTGGGCCACACGTTATTCGCCTTCCGGCTCAACAACCCTCACCCTGACTGCTTGGTCGCGACCATCCCGCCCCCTTCCGACCTCAAATTCTACTTGTTGACCTTCTCTAAGTGAACCATAGTCCACCCCTTGAAGCTCGTTGCGGTGGAAGAAGAGATCTTCTCCACTCTCTACTTTGATAAAGCCGTAGCTTTGGTCAATTAGCCGTCTGATTGTCCCCTTTGGCATTGGCATTGCCTCCTGCGTAAGCTTAAAAGTCTACCTAAGTCACTGGCAATAATGTGGTCTATCAAATCTAGGATCAGTATACCATCTTTTGCCTGCATGCGGAACGTCGATTGGAATCGATACTTTGTCCTTTGAGCACTACCGTATTGCGGCACAGCTTGACGATTAGCTATAATCGTAAACATTATCAGTTTTGTTCAGCTATGCTTGAATTCGCTCCTTACACAAGAGGATAATCATTTCTCTTACTGCATTGACCATCAAAATGTGGACCTGCACCCCTTTTAGGTGGGTCCAAAACAACCTATTTTAGAGCGTAAACCATTGTTAAGTTCTCTATTGCAAGTAAGGATGGTTTACTATAAGATATCCCTACATAGCCTAATGAGGAAGCATACTAGTGAGACTAGAGCTAATCGTCCCTGCTACACAAGAGAATATTCGAAGGAGGAAGAAGGGGTTAATTCCACCCCTCGGTCTGGCGATGGTCGCTGCATTAACTCCACCGGAGGTAGAAGTCTCCTTAACTGACGAGAATGTCACAGATATTGATTTCCAGAAGGAAGTCGATTTGGTGGGAATCACGGCACTCACTGCAACGGCGCCACATGCCTATGATATCGCTGATAACTTCAGAGCGATGGGAATAAAAGTCATCTTAGGAGGTGCCCACCCCAGCACTCTGCCCGACGAAGCGAGTCGGCATGCTGATGCCGTAGTCATCGGAGAAGCCGAAGGAATCTGGCCCAATTTAATCGATGATTTCAAGGCAAACAAACTGAAAAGGGTCTACCGGCAAAGTAAGCGACCCAGTCTGATTAACTTACCTTTACCCAGGCGAGACCTGTTTGCCAATGGAGCTTATTATGTCACGAACACGATTTCAACTACCAGAGGCTGTCCCTATTCCTGCTCATTCTGCTCGGTTACCTCTTTGTTTGGCCGTACAATTCGCTGCCGCCCTGTAGAAGAAGTCGTCAAGGAAATCGAGACACTAAACCAGAGGAAGTTAATTGTCTTCGTTGACGATAATATCGTAGGTAATCCCAAATACGCTAAAGAACTCTTCCATGCCCTTATTCCCTATAGAATCAAGTGGGTGTCCCAGGCCTCGGTCACGGTAGCGAGAAATGACGAATTGCTCAGACTAACAGCTGCAAGTGGCTGTGCAGACTTATTCATTGGTTTTGAAACACTATCCCCAACCAACCTGGCTGCGATAGGCAAGAAGGTTAATATGGTAGATGAATACGAAACGGTGATTAAGAAAATCCATTCCCACGGCATTGCCATCCACGGTTTCTTTATCCTGGGCTTAGATGAAGACGACGAAGATGTTTTTGAACGCACCCTCCACTTTGCCCAGGAAATGCGTTTAG
>DUEU01000063.1 GCA_011191985.1 Dehalococcoidia bacterium | reverse complement strand
GCAATTCTCCTGGCGGCTGGCCAGTCCAAACGTATGGGTAAGCCCAAGCTGCCCATGTCGTTTGGCCGCAGTACTATAATAGAGCAGGCTGTTGATAACCTGCTGGGTTCTGCCGCCGACGAGGTTATCGTCGTGCTGGGAGATAGGGCCGGGGCGGTAAAAAGGCTTATCGCCGGCCGGTCGGTTAAACTGGTCGTTAATCCAGATTATGAGCGGGGGATGAGTACATCCATAGTTGCCGGGCTGAACCTGGTTGACCGCCGGACCAGGGCGGTTATGCTCGCCCTTGGCGACCAGCCCTTAATAGACAGCCAGACCATCAACCGATTGATAGCCGGGTTCCGCAGCCATGATAAGGGCATTGCTGTCCCTACCTACCGGGGGGATAGAGGACACCCGGTTATCTTTAGTATGAAGTATAAGGAACCGTTGCTGGCGCTGAAGGGCGACGTCGGCGCCCGGCAGATTATCCAGGAGAACCCCGGTGACATCCTCGAGGTGGCCGTTGACTGTGAGGGCATTCAAATTGACATTGACACGGCGGACTGCTATTATTTGGAGAGTAATAGGCTGGGATAGAAAGCTCCGGTCTTGCACGGGCCGGGCATTAGAAACATGGTAGGGGAGCAGGGGCACTTATTTAACAGTGTTCCGTATCGGGCTCCGTAGAGATTTTCCCCGGGTGACGCCGGGCAACTTTCTTGACATATACTCTGGAACAGTCGAAGCAGAAATGATAGGACTTTTTTCCGTTATACGCTTGGAGCTATTGTCTGGTTTCATACTCCAGTTGCCTTCAGTAACGGTGATTTTCGAGGAAGACTGGTTCAGTCCTGCCTGAGGAATCACAATAGATAATGTCAAAGCTTGTGGGAAGTACCGTTCTGATAAAGGGCGCCGGTGAGGTAGCCAGCGGGGTTGCTCATCATCTGCACCGTAACCATTTTCGGGTTTGTCTTACCGAGGTGGCGCAGCCGCTGGCGGTCAGCCGCGGGGTTGCCTTTTCGGAAGCGGTGTTCGATGGCTCAAAGACCATAGAAGGGGTAACCGCGGAGCTGACGGCGAAATCGATAGAGGCTATAAACCAGGTGTGGACGCGGGGAAATATCCCCCTGGTGGTGGACCCGACAGCATCAATTGTCGGGCAGTTGCGGCCGGAGGTGCTGATTGATGCTATCATGGGTAAGCGAAATACCGGTACCCGGCTCGGCGATGCCCCGCTGGTAATCGGGCTGGGCACCGGATTTTATGCTGGCCGGGATGTGCATGCTGTCGTCGAGACCAGCCACAGTCACAGCCTGGGCAAAGTGATACTTGAAGGAGAGGCCGAGGCTAATACGGGTATGCCGATAGTCATCGGTGGATTAGCCAAAGAAAGGGTTGTCTGGGCGCCCGAGGCGGGCACCTTCACTTCCGAGATGGAGATAGGTGGTAGCGTTGCTGCCGGCCAGACGGTAGGCTGGATTGACGACCGGCCGCTAGCAGCTCCGCTAGCCGGTATGCTGCGCGGTCTCATCAGGAGTGGGGTAAGGGTGCGCCGGGGGGAAAAGCTCATTGAGGTAGACCCGGTAAATGACCCGGCTATCTGTTTAACCATACGGGATAAGATGAGAGTGATTGCCGCTGGCGTTCTGGAAGCGATAGAGGTGGTGCCCGGTTCCCGCTTACACGGGGAGGCGGCGGCGTGTTAGAGATATATCAGGCGATAGCCAATCTGGTGGCCAGGGGTGGGCGAGGCGTGGTGGCCACGGTCATCGCCAGCCGTGGCGGGGCGCCACGGAGTGCCGGGGCCAAGATGCTGGTGAGGGAGGACAACACGATTGTCGGTACCATTGGTGGCGGCAACGTTGAGCACCTAATCCGTCAGAAGGCCGTGGCTATGATGGGCTCGACCGAGGTCGAGGTGGTGAACTTCGACCTGTCGGGTGAAGAAGAATCCCCAGGTATGATATGTGGCGGCCAGATGGACGTTTTGCTTGAACCGATTGTGGCCCCGGAAACGCTCTACCTTTTCGGGGCGGGACACATTTCCCAGGGCGTAGCCGCCATGGCGAAAAGACTGGGTTTCCGGGTGGTGGTGGTAGACCCGCGGGCTGAGTACAATAATAGCGAGCGTCTTCCCACCGCTGACTCCTTGGTGGTGGATGACTACGTAAACGCTTTCTCAAAGTTGGGCGTGGGTAAGGACAGTTACCTGGTTATTCTGACGCCTGGACATGTCTCCGATGAGCAATGCCTGGAGCTGGCGGTCGGCACCGACGCCAGGTACATCGGCATGATCGGCAGCGCTAATAAAGTTAAAGACGTTAAAAAGCACCTTCTCGAGAAGGGGGTAACACCTCAGGTGCTGGATGCGGTTCACGCCCCTATCGGGCTGGCCATCGGTGCCGAAAGCCCGGACGAGATTGCCGTGAGTATTCTGGCGGAGATAATAAAGGTCAGAAGAGGGACTTCATAACCGCGGCCGACGGGATAGATGACGGAAAATTAGTTAAGCGAGGGCAGGAGGTCAAACCATGAGCATAAGAGAGGAGCTTTTGGAAATAGTCGGGAAGGGTAACTACTCCGACGATGTGGCCGTTCTGGAGACTTATTCCAAAGACTTCAGTCTGGTTCCAGCCGGGATGCCGAACTATGTGGTCAAACCGGCCGGTGCCGAGGAGGTTAGCCGGATTATCACTCTGGCCAACGAGAAGCTGATGCCGGTGGTACCGGTCAGTTCCGGGGCACACTTCAATGGGGCCGCCATTCCCCGGCAGGGCGGTATTATCCTTGACCTGAGCCGGATGAACAAGATCTTGGAGGTTGACGGGCTGAACCGCCGGGTGAGGGTTGAGGCCGGGGTGACCTGGGAGCAGCTCACCCGGGAGCTGGGCAAAAATGGTTTCCGGATGATAATGCCACTGTTGCCTCATCCACGGCGCTCGGTGGTTACCGATTACCTGGAGCGGGAGATACCGACCAATACGGTCTACGACTATGGTGAACCCCTGCAGAGCATGGAGGTCGTCTGGCCGACGGGGGAAATATTCCGGATGGGCTCGGCCAGCGTCACCGGCTACCCTGATTCGCCGTCCAAGGGGGGTAATCCCTCGGGGCCGGGCATAGACTTCTACCGGTTCTTACAGGGAGCCCAGGGGACGATGGGGGTGGTGACCTGGGCTAACCTGAAGATAGAGTATAAGCCAAAGATGGACAAGGTGCTCTTTGCCCCGGTCAACAACCTTTCTTACGCTATCGATTTTCTCTACCGTGTCTTGAAACAGAGAATAGGCCAGGAGTGTCTTATCCTTAATAATATTGACCTAGCGGCAATTATCGCCAGCGATGCGCCGGGCGATATCGACCGGTTGCGGGCAGTGCTGCCGCCGTGGACCCTGATAATGGTGATCAGCGGGATGCAACGGCGGCCGGAGGAGAAGATACAGTATGAGGAGGAATTCCTGGGTAATGTCCTGAGAAACGAGTACACCGAGATTTCGCTCACCGACAGTCTGCCTGGGGTTCCCGGTTTGGGCAAGAAGATGCTGTCGCTGCTTCGTGAGCCCTGGCCGGCGGGAGCGACCTACTGGAAGGACCGCTATCGTGGAGCTTGCCAGAGCCTTTTCTTCATCTCCAGGCCGGTTATGGCGCCGTGGTTCATCGACCGGATGACCGAGGTAGCCGTCGGCTACGATTACCCGGCCAGCGATATTGGCGTTTATCTACAGCCGATTGAGCATAACCGGGCCTGTCGTCTGGAGTTCAATTTATTCTATGAGCCGGACTCCGATATGGAGGTGATTAGAGGACTGTACCGCGAGGCCGCTCGAGTTCTGCTGGATGAGGGGGCCCTTTTCACCCAGCCTTATGGCGAGTTGGCGGCCATGGTGTACGAGAGGGCTGGTGGATATACCGCGGCCTTAAAACGAGTGAAGAAGGTTTTTGACCCCAATAATATTATGAATCCGGGTAATTTGTGTTTCTAAGGGGGTATTATGCCGATAGAGAAAGTGAAGCTTGATGTAACCAACCTGGATAACTTCGTGTTCGATATGAGCCGGTGCATCAAATGTAAGGGCTGCACCTGGGTAGACCATACCTACATGCCCGGCATTAACTACAGTACAAGGTGCCCCAGTGCTACCAAGTATATATTTGACTCTTACGGCGCCTACGGCAAGATGCGCATCGGGCTGGGAATAGCCGAGGGCAGGCTGGAGCATACCGATAGCTATCTGGAGCTGCTATATGCCTGTACTCTCTGCGGTGCCTGCGACGTGGGCTGCAAACGCAACCTCGACCTGGAGATAGAGCTTACCCTTGAGGCGCTCCGGGTAAGGGCGGTAAAAGAGGGCAAGGGTCCCATGCCGGCGCATAAGAAGATAGCCGAGAATATAGCCGCCAAGCACAACTACCTAGGTTCCCCTCACGAGAACCGACAGAAGTGGCTGCTGGCCGGTGTAAAGCCAGCTGCCAAGGCCGACGTTCTTTATTTTGTCGGCTGCTCGGCTTCTTACACCAATCCGGAGATAGCCCAGGCAACGACGAAGATACTCAACGCCGCCGGCACGCCATTTATGCTTATGCCGGATGAGTGGTGCTGTGGCAACATACTCTATTCGGTGGGCATGATAGACGAGGCCCGTGAGTTAGCCAAGCGCAACATTGAGGAAGTGAGGAAGAGCGGGGCCAAGACTCTGCTCACCGCCTGCGCCGAGGGCTACCGGATGTGGAAGGTCGATTACCCCAAGATGCTTGATATCGCCACCGCTGACCTCGGTTTCCGGGTGGTGCATCTGGTTGAGTACGTTGATGAGCTGGTTAAACAGGGCAGTCTCAAGCTCAAGAACCCGATTGATTTACGACTGACCTACCACGATTCTTGCAGCTTGAGCCGCCTCAGTGATCCCTGGGTGCCCTGGGAAGGAGAGCGGGGACTGTGGGGTATGGTCAGCCCCAAACTGGAGCGCCGGCGCGGCGCCAACGGCGTCTATCAGCCGCCACGGGATATCCTGAGCGCCATACCGGGGGTAGAGCTGGTGGAGATGATACGCAAGAGAGAAAACGCTTTCTGCTGCGGCGCCGGGCGGGGGACCAAAGAAGCCTTCCCCGAATTTGCCCAATGGGCGGCGGAGCAGCGTCTGGCCGAGGTAAGGGAAATCGGGGCAGAGGCCCTGGTATCTACCTGCCCCTGGTGCAAGAATAACTTTGCCAAGGTCGCTGGTAAGGACGGAGATAACCTGAAAGTATACGACATTGCCGAACTGATTCTGGCATCAGTCGGGACGTAGGTCAAAGGAGGAAGTCATGGCCATATCAAAAGAAGCCTATTGTGTGCTGGAGTCCGTCGTTGGCACTGGTTATATCACCAATGACCCGGTGCTCTGTGAGGGGTATCGATCCGGGCCGGGGGGGTATGAGTCAAGCACGGGATACGAAAAGGTAATGACCCGAATACCCGGCTGTGTTATCATGCCGCGGACCACCGAGGAGGTCCAGAAGATAGTCAGAGTCTGTATCCGCTACAAGATTCCTTACGTCCCCTACAGTACCGGGTTTTATGGCCCCCGTTCCCATCCCCATGTCGAAGATGCCCTGCTGATAGACATGAAGAGGATGGACGATTTCGAGATAGATGAAAAGCACCTTTACGCGGTGGTCGGCACCGGCGTTATTTACTCCCAGCTACAGCAAGAGGCGCTGGACAGGGGCTGCTACGTGGTGGTGGGGGGTGGCGGCGCCCAGGCATCGGTCGTCGCCAACCTGATCGGTGACGGCTGGTCGCCGCTGAGCCACCGCATTGGCCTGCCGCACCGGCGGATACTGGGCACGGAACTGGTCCTGCCCGATGGCGAGCTGGTCAGGATGGGCTCGCTGGCCCTCCAGGATGACCCCTTCTGGGGCGACGGCATCGGCCCCGACCTGCGTGGTCTGCTGCGCGGCTTTACCGGCCACCGTGGCTTCCTGGGTATCGTGACCAAGATGGCGGTAAAGCTGTTGCCCTTCCAACCGGAGAAGCTGGAGCCGACCGGTATTTCGCCGCAGACTACCCTGCAACTTCCCGAAAAGAGGGTAAAGTGGATTAATTTTACCATGCCCGATAAGGACTCTATGGCCAAGGCCATGTTCGAGATGTCTAAGGCGGAGATAGGTGGCGCCGTCACCAAGGTGCCTGTGTTCTGGCGGGCTATTGCCAAGGCCGGGTCCAAGGAGGAGTTCTGGGAACTGTGGTCGAAAGAGAACGAAGAGTCCATCCGTAATTTTCACCTCCTACGGGTGTTGCTCATCGGCTTCGCCTCGGAAGCGCAGATGGAGTACGAGGAGCGGGTGCTGACCGATATAATCACCGAGTTGGGCGGTGAAGCCCGACGAACGCGACCAACCGATGAGTCCTGGATAAAGAACGCTGACTCGGCCGGGATGTGGTTGATGTGTGGCGGCTATGTCTCCGTTGACTATGTCATCGAGACCCTGGAACACGCCATACCCCACGGCGTGAACTACGCCGCTCTCAAGAAGAATTTTACCCCGCCGCTGATGCCCGATTACGGTGACCCGGGCTGGTTCCAGAGCTTTGAACTGGGGCACCAGGGCTACTCCGAGTTTCTGGTCTACTGGGACCCGGGGGAGAATACCGACGGCGTTGACCATTTCTACCTGGAAACATCAAAAGAGAATATCAGAAAGCGATTTTATACCTCGCTTCTGGGAGCGCACCAGCCTATATATCTGACGGGGCCGGCCTACGGGCCGAACTACCATAAGTGGCTGCTGGCGATAAAGGACGAGTTTGACCCCGGGTATATCTGTCATCCGCCGGTGCCGCTGGCCCACGATCACTTTGTGCAGCGGGCGGAGTGGATGAAGCCCATGAAAGACTGGGAGAGCCCTGATTTTACATCCAGGCCGTAATTCTGCTAGTATTATGGTATTAACGATGTGGCTGGTCGTAACAGGGGGATAACGCGCGCTATGGCCAAGCAAGAGATGATATGCCCCTTTTCCGGTGGACTGTGTGAGGAGTGTCCCTTGTACCGAGGCCGTCATTATTTTCTGTGTTTCTGTGACCAGTACCGGGGGCACCTTGATGAAACGAATGGTAATGGCGGCACCGCTAGGCCGCTGGCGGCCGGATTGTGGTCACTGGAAAAGCTTGAGTTCCCCCAGATAAAGCCGAGGAGTGCTATAGACCCATTTGTGATGACGGAGATAGACAGGAAGGAGGATTAAGCAGCTATGCTTCTGGAAGGTAAATTCACCCTGAAGGCACCTATTAAGGAGGTATGGGATTTCCTGCTCCAGCCGGGGACGCTGGTCTCATGTATTCCCGGCGCGGAAAGGATGGAAGCCGTTGATGATAAGACATGGGAAGGTACCATTAAGCAGAAGGTCGGGCCAATATCGGTAAAACTCAACTTTACCCAGAGCTTTACCGAGGCTGACCCACCGAAACACCTGAAGGCGGTTGGCCGTGGTTCCGCGGCTGGTGGTGCCGGTACTTTCAGTCAGGAGACCACCGTTGACCTGAGCGAAATAGGGCAAGGTGAGACGGAAGTATCTTATACCTCAAACGTTAGCCTGGTTGGCCGCTTGGCGACATTCGGGGAGAGGATAATGCGGGCCAAGGTTAAGTCGGTCGGCGAGGAGTTCACCAGTAACCTTCAGAAAAAGCTTAAAGAGCAGTTAGGCTGACCCTGTGATAATGGGGTGACACTAGAATAATGTGAGGGAGGTCCGGCAATAATGATAAAAGACTTTGAATACTTGGCTCCCAAGACCCTTAAAGATGCCCTGACCCTGCTGGATAAGTATAAAGATGAAGACCACAAGGTCATTGCCGGTGGTCAGTCCCTGCTAGTACTGATGCGGCAGGGACTGGTCGCGCCGCAGTATCTCATTGATATCAAGGGCATATCGGAACTGAGCTACATCAAGTCTGATGCCAAAGAAGGTCTGAAGATTGGAGCCCTGACGACGCACCGGGCGGTAGAAAAATCGCCGGTTATGAAGAACGGTTACAGTGTGCTGTCCGAGATGGAGAAGCGTTTGGCCTCAGTTCAGACCCGAAACTGGGGTACTATCGGGGGCAATATCTGTCATGGCGACCCGGCGGGTGACCCGGCGCCGGTGCTTATAGCGCTCAACGCTACCCTGAAAGTGGCCGGCCTTAAGGCGGAAAGGACCGTACCGGCCGAAGATTTTACCCTGGACTACTTCGAGACGGCCCTTGAGCCTGGAGAGTTGCTGGTAGAAATTCAGGTACCGTCGCCCCGGCCGCGCACCGGCACTGCCTACAGTAAGTTCAATATTATCGAGAGTGATATGGCCACGGTTAGTGCCGCGGTGTCGGTGACACTGAAGTCAGATAACAAGACCTGTGACGATGTGCGCATAGTGCTGGGTGCCGCCGCCCCGACACCGAGAAGAGCCAAAAAGGCGGAAGCGGTGCTGCGGGGCAAGGAGGTCACCGACAGCCTGCTTAAAGAAGCCGGTAACGTGGCCAGCACCGAGGCCGAACCCCTGTCTGATATCGCCGCCTCGGCCGAGTATCGTCAGGAACTGGTAAAGGTTATGGTGGCGCGGATCGGTAGAGAAGCCCTGGCTCGGGCGAAGAAAGCTTAGGATTGGAGGTCTGCTGATATGAAACACGAGCTGAAATTTACCTTAAACGGACAGCCTTACGAGATTTACATAAAGCCAAAAACCCTTCTGGTGGAAGTCCTGAGGGACGAGCTGGGGTTTACCGGGACCAAACGCGGTTGCAGCAGCAGTTCCTGTGGTGCATGTACGGTGATGCTGAATGGCGCCTCGGTTAAGTCCTGCTCGATACTGGCCCTGCAGGCAAACGGCGCGGAAGTGGTGACGGTTGAGGGTCTGGCTAAAGGGGCTGAGTTGCACCCGTTGCAGAAGGCCTTCCTTGACCACGGCGCCTTTCAGTGCGGCTTCTGTACTGCGGGGATGCTGATGTCGGCCAGGGGTCTGTTCGAGGAGAATGCTACACCAGATGTGATGACGATAAAGGAAGCCATCGATGGCAACATCTGTCGCTGTACTGGCTACAACAGCATTGTCCGGGCCCTGACCGCGGTCTCTAAGGGTGAGTATAAGGAGGAGTCATGAGCAAGTACTCAGTAATCGGCACGCGGGTACATCGCGTTGATGGAGTGGAAAAGGTTACCGGTACCGCCAAGTACACCTTTGATATGGTTCTGCCCAATATGCTTTACGGCAAGATTCTGAGAAGCCCCCATCCCCATGCCAAGATCCTCAGTATTGACACCAGCAAAGCAGAAAAGCTGATCGGGGTAAAGGCGGTCGTCACCGGTAAGGATACCATAGGCAAGAAACAGGGCATCTGGCGGCGCTTCCCAGAGCTGTGTGATGAGGAGATCCTGTGTCGGGAAAAGGTGCGCTATATTGGCGACGCGGTAGCCGCCGTCGCCGCCATTGATGAAGACACCGCCGAAGAAGCGCTGGACCTGATTGAGGTTGACTACGAGCCCTTACCGGCCGTGTTCAATCCTATGGAAGCGATTACCGAAGAGGCGCCGCAGATACACGAGGGCGTCGAGCTCAACATTAACATCAACCGCCACCTCGAGTGGGGTAATGTGGACGATGCCTGGAAAGACTGTGACCATATTATAGAAGAGCAGTACGTCTGCTCGTCCCAGGCCCATGTGTGCATGGAGACCCATGATGCCCTTGCCAGCTTTGACCACAATGGCAAGTTGACCATATGGACCTCTACCCAGGCGGCCTACTATATCCAGGTGCTAGCAGCGGATATGCTGGGTATCAGGGAAGGTGATGTTCGGTGTATTAATCCCTATACCGGCGGCGGCTTCGGCTCCAAGTTCGAGCTGGACTCAGCACAATTCTGCGCCGCTCTGCTGTCGCAGAAGATACGGCGCCCGGTCAAGATAGTCCTCAATCGGGAGGAGGAGTTCACCGCCACCAAACGGCGCACTCCGATGTACTACTTTGTCAAGCTCGGTGCCAAGAAAGATGGCACCATGCTGGCCAAGGAAGTGCGGGTGATCACCGAGGGCGGTGCCTATACCGCTATGGGGGCAACGGCGCTGTACCTTACCGGCTTCTTCTCCTCATTCCCCTACAAGTATCCCAACTACCGGTACGATGGCTATCGGGCTTACACCAATACCGCTCCAACGTCGGCCATGCGCGGCTTCGGGGCGCCGCAGTCAACCTTTGTCGGCGAGTCCATGATTGATAACTTGGCTGAGGACCTGGGGATAGACCCGATTGAAATCAGGCGCAAAAACGGCATGACGCCGAACTACGTTGTCCCTGGGCAGGCCTGGATCCAGAGCTGCGGTCTCCACGAATGTCTTGACGCTATCGAGAAGCATGTTAAGGAGAGGGGTAAACTGCCCCCCAACCGTGGCATAGGCGTATCCGCTTATGGCTTCATGTCCGGGGGCATCTTCAACTGGTTCGACACCCCGTATGCTTTCTCGTCAGCTATTGTCCGGATTAACATTGACGGGAAGGTTGACCTGTTTACCGGGGCTAATGAAATCGGCCAGGGTTCTAACACCACGCTGAGCATGATTTGCGCCGAAGCACTGGGGGTAAAGCTGGATGATATCAGGATACATTCTGCTGACACCGGCATTTGTCCGCCCGACCTGGGTGCCTGGGGCAGCCGGGAGACCCTGATGAACGGCAACGCTGTCAAACGGGCCGCCGAGGATGCCAAGAACCAGCTAATTGAGTTCGCTGCGGCCAAGATGGGGATCAATATTGTCTATGATATGGACATCAAGGACGGCTGGATTCACCTGGTTGACCGTCCCGAGAGAGGTGTCTCCTACTATGACATTGTGAAAGACGCGATAAGGGGTAAAGATGGTGAGGCCATAATCGGGCGCGGTCACTACACACCGCACCGCAAGGGTATGATATCGCCGGCCTACAGCTTCGGCGTTCAGGCGGCCGAGGTGGAGGTTGACCCCGAGACTGGCCGCTACAAGCTGGTAAACGTGACCACGGCCCACGAAAGCGGCACGGTCATCAACCCAGTCGGTATCGAGGGGCAGCTGGAAGGGGCCATCATGATGGCCGGTGGCTACGGTTTCTGTGAGGATCAGCCCATGGACGAGGGAAAGATTCTCAATCCCTCGATTGCCGATTACAAGCTTATCCGCGCCCTGGATATGCCCGAGACCGAGATTCTGGAGATTGATACCTACGAGCCTGAGGGGCCTTTTGGTGCCAAGGAGGCTGGCGAGGGGCTGACTAACCCCACCGCTGGTGCTATCGGCAATGCGGTATACAAAGCCGCCGGCGTGAGGATCAGGCACCTGCCGATAACGCCGGAGAAGGTCTTCCGGGCACTGGAAGCCAAGAAAAAGCAGGAAAAATAGGGTGGTCGCGTAGCGCGCCGCAAATCACTCAGGAGGCGATATATGAGCTATCATTGTCCAGCGTGCAACAAGGTCTCTCACTCGTCCTTGGACCTGGCACGGCATATGATTGGCCGCGGTGACAAGGTGCATAGAGACTGGATTTACTCCAAGGGGTTCAAGTACTCCGAGTTGCTCAGGCTACAGATTCAATCATTCGGCGGTGAGGGTTTTAAGGCCCTTTCCGATGTACTGGAAGCAGAGACCAAAGTCGAAGATTAAGTTGTGTAAGCCGGAAGATAACCGACGAGCCATGATGGTAGTGATGATATGGGCTCGTCGGTTATTATGTTTAAAGCCTAGCTGTTTAGAATCTGCATCGCCTCTTCGCGGTAGGCATCCATCAGATAGGGGATGCCAGTCACTTTGGCGCATTCTTCGGTCAGTGACATAAGCTCGTGACGGGTAATCGCCGGCACGCTGAAGCACCGGGCCCCGGCCATTAACTGCTGCAGGCCGACCTTGATCTTTTCGCTGTAGCTGTAAATACCAATAGCGCCCAGAGGAATATTCTTAATTTCGTCCGCGCCCACTTTGTTCTTGACGTCTTCGTAGTTGATGAATATCTCTTCCACAGTTGAGCCGAACTGGCTGACGGTATTGGGTAGCTTGCCCTCCTTGAGCCAGTTCCCAATGTTCTTACCGACCATGCCCGGAATCATAAGGGCCCGGCCCATGCAAACCGCTCTGCAGAAGGGGGCACCCAGGGCGAGTGCCTTGAAGACACCGTCTTCGCTGCTGTAACCGCCGGCAAAGGCAATATCGGGTACCCGTTGGCCTCTGTCCGCCAGCTTCTGGCAGAACTCGTAGGCAGCGGCGTGCAGGTAGAGACTGGGCATGCCCCACTCCTCCATCATGCGCCAGGGGCTCATGCCGGTACCGCCGGGGGCACCGTCTATGGTAAGCAGGTCGATTTTGGCCTTTGAACCCCACTTGATGGCCATAGCCAGTTCGCGCAGGCCGTAGGCGCCGGTCTTGAGGGTAATCCGCTTGAAGCCTAGGTCTCTCAGGCGCTTCACTTCGGCGTAGAAGCCTTCCTCATCAATAAAGCCCAGGCGGCTGTGCCGTTCAAATTCCTTTACGGCGCCGTCCTTGAAGGCAGCCTGGTAAACGGGATTTGAAGGATCGGGAGTAACAACATAGCCCCGCTTCTGTAGCTCTAGGGCCCGCTCCAGGCTGTTCACCTTTATTTCGCCGCCGATACACTTGGCCCCCTGTCCCCATTTCAGTTCAATGGTTTCCAGCCCGTGCTTTTTCCTGACGTATTCGGCAACGCCGAGCCGGGTGTCCTCGACGTTCATCTGAACCAGGATTTCACCATAGCCGTCGTGGTAGCGACGGTAGACCTCGATGCGGCGGTCCATGTCTGGTGACAAAGCAACCTTACCATTGCCATTGATCTCTAATTCT
Organism: Dehalococcoidia bacterium; assembly: GCA_011191985.1. Lineage (GTDB taxonomy): Bacteria > Chloroflexota > Dehalococcoidia > Dehalococcoidales > W111 > W111. Next base: position 14,786 of record DUEU01000063.1, on the reverse strand, counting down.
GGGTCGATACCACAGACATTTTCCCCGCAGACCAGCGTCACCCCACTGATGGCCGCGCCGATAGCGAAATGCTCCCAGTTCTTACGGGCTATCTCGGTGGAACCCAGGGCACCGGTAAAGATGGGGACCTTCATCTTGACCTTGATGTCCCAGCCGTATTCGGTCTCGGTACTGACCGAGGGGAAAGTGGCCGTATCCGGGTCACCGACGACACCGGCGGGCATTCCTTCAGCACCTAGGGCGTATCCTTGGATATTGAGGTGCGAGTAATCTACGGGGTAGTCCTTATCGCCGCCAGCAGTGACGTCTCCAAAGGGCCCGGGATAGATCAGTTCCCGACCGCGGAAGGTCGCCTTGAATACTTCGCAGTTTCCGGTGCAGCCATCAATACAGCGGGTGCAGAGCCCGCTCATAGGCACGACGCTCCGAGAACGGTTGGCGGTCTTGGTGGCATCATTGGAGTTTGGTCTCTGTAAATTCATTCGTTACCTCCCTACATTCTTACCGGTATGCCTTTTTCTTTAAGGTACTTTTTGGCTTCGGGTATTGATATTTCGCCAAAGTGGAATATTGAAGCCGCTAGCACTGCAGAGGCTTTGCCGATGGTAACACCTTCGTAAAGGTGCTCCAGCGCACCAGCGCCCCCGGAAGCGGTCACCGGTATGGGGACTGCCTCGGCTACTGCCCGGGTCATCTCGAGGTCATAGCCTTCTTTGGTGCCATCGGCGTCTTTACTGGTAAGCAGTATCTCTCCTGCCCCCAGCGCCGCCGCTCTCTTTGCCCAGATAACTATGTCCAGCCCGGTCGGCTCTTCGCCGCTTTTAACGACTACTTCCAGGCGAGGTCGGTTGCTTTCTGGCGGGTTCTTGCGGCCGTCAATGGCCACCACCAGTTTTTCTTTGCCGAACTGCCTGGCCGCTTCGGCTATCAAATCCGGGTTATTAACGGCGGCGGTGTTGATGGAGACCTTGGATACCCCGATGTCGAATAGCGCTTTCATGTCCTCGATGCTGCCTATCCCGCCACCGACGGCAAAAGGCACGGTAACCACATCGCAGACCCTCTTGACCCACTCCAGCCGGGTCTTACGGTTCTGCACCGTGGCAAAGATGTCGAGGAAGACGAGCTCATCGGCACCCTCCCGGCAATAGGCCTCAGCGGCCTCTACGGGGTCACGGGCGTCGCGCAAATTGACAAATTTAACCCCCTTGACCACCCGGCCATCCTTTATATCCAGGCACGGTATTATGCTAACCTCTTTCATTCCATAGCTCCTCGAACGTAGTTATTTTTAGGGTAACCCACAGCGGTGCTCGTGGCCGGACTTAAGCTTCGATACCGACATTATTGATGCTCTAGCTAGTGAGCACGCAACCACCGGGTCTCACGTTGAAAATGATTAGGGAAGCAGGCAACCGTTTTCCGTTTTATTAATTCATTATATTTTCTGCCTGGGGGCTTTGTCAAGCCTTGAACAAACCGTTACCGTTGATGGCGGATGCTATAGTGCCATAAGGCTACAATGTGGCCCGATAGAGGACAACAGGCATTTAGTGGTGGGAGGTGGGCAGCATGGTTCAAGAGCAGTTGTGGTATTGGCAATGCTCTGTCGGATCCGGCCGTCGGTGGGGAGCGGTTAGTAGTGGGTATATGCCTCAATAGTCATCGGGTAGGGTTGTGGTCTCCCGATGGGTGTTATCAAACTCAAGGTTTATCGCGGCATGGTCACGGTTAGTCGCCGGCGGTGCTACCTTAGCTGATGATGCAGAGTCTGTGGAGTATTGACAGCTGTCGCCTAGGATGCTATAATTGTCGCCAAGTGTCTTGGCATTAACTTTCTGGCCAGTTTCCGGTCGGTCTCAGGGGGGCTGTAGCGTGAAAAATCCTTACCGAATACTTGGCCTGGCCCTGTGTGTGGCCGGTGCCATATTTGCCCCCGTAGCGTACTTCATCATCGGGGCCGTGCCGCTTACGGCGGTAGCCATGTCGGCCATTATTATCGGTTTGACCTGCATCGCTCTGGCCAACGCCCGTCCGTATGTTTCCCCCGAAGCATGCGAGCTAATGCTCAAGGCCGGTATGGAGAATACCGCCGCCCTGCTGGAGGAGCTTGAGCTCAGAAACAAGGCAGTATATCTGCCGTCGTCGATGGGCAATGGTCACGCCAAAGCACTGATACCCCTGGCGGAGAACAAAAATATCGGACAACTCAGGGAGAAGATACCGGGGCGTTTGATTGTTAGGTACGGGGCCAATCCGGATGATATGGCTATCGCCGTTACCACGCCGGGGAGCATCAATATCGATATGCTGGAAGCCAGGCCGGGACCGACCGCCGGTGAAATCCAGGCTGCGGCTACCTATATGTTAACCGGTGTGCTGGACGTGGCCAGTTCGGTGGCGGTGAGCATGGCGGATGGTAGGGTGGATGTCGAGGTCAGTGGTTCAAAGCTGCATTATGAGGGTATATGGTATTACCACTGCCTGGGTAGTCCCATAGCCTCGATAATAGCGGCCATATCAAGCGAGGCACTTGGAAAACCGGTCAGGATACAGGACGAAAGCTACCACCGGGGGAAGAGCCGTATAGTGCTTGAGGTGCTACCTTGAGGATATACAACAGGTATGTAATATCGCTCGCTTTAGCCTTCTGTGTGATAAATGCCGCGCTGGCCTTTTTAGGTCAGAATGACCTTGGCTTATACCTGGCCATAAATATCATTGCCTATTTAGTTATTACCGTGCTTTATGTTTATCTTAATCCCCGGGCAAGAAGGGCTCTTGGTTCCGTTAGTGTGGTGCTGTTTGGCGGCATTGTGGTTATAGCGGTCCTCAAAGTTATGGAGATTATTTCAGGCAGGTGATGAACTTGTGCCGCAGCCTGAAGACGGGAATAGCCGCCACGATTATAGGTCTGGCTTCTCTCTGCATCTTAAGTCCGGTGGTATATGCTATTGAGCCTCACCAGGACCCGGCAACAGCTAGGCCGATGTACAGTGCCATCTCTCTGCTCAGGTACTATTCGGCCGCCCTTGATGGCGTTTTACAGAAGAATCCGTCTCAGGTTGAAGACCAACTGAAGAAGATGCCGTTTGCCAATATACCGCCAAGCCTGGAGGCGGCCGCTGGTGATTTTGCCTCATCGGGGATAGACTTATCACATCTGGTTATGGACATTGAAGATGACCTGAGCCGGTGGCAGGCACTTGTCGTCCAGAGCCGGTTCGATGAGGCAGATGAGCTGGCAGAACTGGTTCTGGCGACAATATCCCGGGCGCATATCGAGCTGGACAACATTGAGAAGGCTACCGGGGCTACCGATCGGGAGTTGCGGGCTTCTCTGGCACCGGCTGACAGTGACCTGAGGTTGGCGTATGACGGATTGCGGCAGAGGATTGACCGAATCCGGGACATGCTTGATCTGTATGCTAGGCTATTGGAAGAAGTATTGCCCAAGTCCGTCATAACAGGGGAATTTTCGGAGTTTGCAGGTATTACCTTGGAAGAGTATCTGAGGATTAAGGGCCTTACTGTAGATGATATATCGCGGTTGACAGGTATTTCCGTAGAGGTGTTATCGCAGTTAGCCGGAGTTACCGTGGAAGAGCTGTTGAGGCCGACGGAGATTACCCTGAAGGTGGAGCCGGTGGTTATCTTTGTCGGTGGTAATGTTAACCTGGAGGGTAGATTGACCGGTGAAGTCGGCCCCCTCGCCGCAAGGGAAGTGGTCATTCTTCTTAACGGCTCTCCTTATATGACTGTTCTGACTGATAACGAAGGGTACTATCGGGAGATGTTAACCGTCCCTTACTGGTATGTGTCCAACCTGGACATACGAGCACTCTATTATCCCCAGGATGAAGATATCGGCCATTATCTGGCGTCGCTGAGCCGGGTGGTGACGATAGAAGTGCTCTTTTACCAGGCCGGGCTTGAGATTACAACTGAGGACAAGGCGTATCCCGGGCGGGAGACCACCATAGCCGGGAGGTTTGACTATGGCCAGTACCCGCCGCTGGCCGAGAGAGAAGTTGAGATATATTTTAACAGTCTTCTGGTAAGCGAGATTGCCGTGTCCCAAGCCTTTGAGCAGCCGATAAGTATTGCCCCCGAAACCGAAGTGGGCCGGCATATTATCACGGTATCTTCGGCGGCGGTCGGCAGGCATGCGCCGGTGGTTAGTAGCGCAGTTATAGAGGTTACCCGGGCTACCCCAGTCCTCAACCTGGGCCTGCCGGCAGTAGCCTTGATACCGGGCAGCGTTGAGCTGGACGGCCGGTTGTATTCCGAGGTCGGCCCGCTGAACGGAGCTCTGGTTACGGTAGGGCTTGGCGAATCCCAGATTGAGCTGACCAGCAACGAGAACGGTGCCCTGGACGGTGAGATCAGGGTGGGGATGGGGCTCGGGGTGATAGGTCGGCAGGACATGGCTGTGCAGGTTCTCCCGCAGGAGCCGTGGCATAGACCCCTGATTACTACTCGCAGCTTGGTTATGGTTAATATGGTAAACTGCGGGGGCATTATCGCTATTCTGGTATTATTTAGTATATTACTGCCGGTGGTGTTGAGAAGAAGGAGCAGAATCTATGCGGAAGCACCGGTAGCGGCACCAGTGGTGGCCATTACCCCTTACCGGCCTACCCCGGTGTACAGCCAGGAGGTGAGGCTGCCGGTGATAAAAAGACCGGGGGCACTTGACCGGGGACAACCGCGAAACGTAATTCTCGCCTGGTACCGGTTCGTGGTCGGGGTCATTCGGGTAGTCACCCGGGTCATGTTGAAACCCCAGCAGACTCTAAGAGAGTTCGCCGGTGAGAGCCATCGGATCCTGGGACCGGCGGCCAGATACTTCTTGGAGCTTACCAAGATGGTAGAGAGGTTGCTCTATTCGCAGTATCAACCCACGAATGAAGATGCCGGAAAAAGCCGGAAGCTATCCCGTGACATAGAGGAGGAGTTGAAGGGTGAGGGTGTCTAGTGTCCTGTTTGCAGTTGTGGCCCTGGTACTGGTAATATCGTTGCTATGTATATGGTTCTACCCCTCCATTGAGGACTTTATGGCCAGCAATACCATGTGGAATGGCATAAGAGACTTCAGCCTCGAGTTTAATGCTGACAATATCGACTCGCTGGACGATTTACCCGAAATACCGGAGGAGGCTGTCCTGGTGTCTATCCCCTATCTTGAGTACAGAGATAGCGAGCTGTCGGCGATAAAGCGGTTTGTTGAGGGGGGAGGCACCTTGCTGTTGATGGATGACTATGGCTACGGCAACGGTATTCTGTCATACCTTGGTCTGGATGCCCGCTTCAGCAACCGGCCTCTACTAGACCCCCTCTTCTGCTACCGGAACCAGTGGATGCCCCGAATCACTGACTTCAGCCCTGGAGTGCAGGAGAGCGGTGTATCTGTTTTAATGCTCAATAATGCCACTGCCCTGACCGGTGTCGCCGGTTCGGCGGCAATCGCCTGGTCCTCAAGCGCCAGCTTTCTGGATAAAGATGAGAGCGGGGCCAGGGAAAAGGGGGAAGCGGCGGGCCCGTTTGCCGTGGCCGCTGAATATCGTTTGGGCCGGGGAAGGCTGGCCCTGGTGGCTGACCCCAGCATTATTATCAATACCATGGTTGGCCGGGATGATAACTACGCGTTTATCACCTATCTATGCCGCGGCGAGGATGGGCTAAAAAGGGTGCTTATTGACCGTTCACACCTGACCAAGACACCGCTGGATGTATCGAAGTCCCGGCTGTCTCAGGCGAGAGAGGTGATAGCCAGTCCACCGGCGTTACTCGGTATTACCGCGCTGATATTTGTGGTTGTCTCCCGATATACGCTGCGGAAAGGAGAGACTATTGATTGATACCAAGCGGGTTGACGAACTTTACCAGAAGATACTGGGCGAGATATCCAAGGTGATTATCGGCAAAGACGAAATCAGGGAGGTTCTGGTGCTTGCCCTGCTCGCTGGTGGGCATGTGCTGATAGAAGGGTTACCTGGCACTGCCAAGACGAAGCTGGCCCGGAGCTTTGCCGAGGTAATCGGGGGAAAATTCAACCGGATACAGTTTACCCCTGACATGATGCCGGCCGATATTACGGGATTTTATATCTACTCCCCGACCGGCGATCCCAGGTTCGTCGAGGGGCCTATCTTTGCCAATATCGTACTTGCCGACGAGCTCAATCGGACCACCCCTAGAACGCAGTCGGCCCTTCTCGAGGCAATGCAGGAATATCAGGTTACCATCGAGAGGAAGACCTACTTGCTGGAAAAGCCCTTTATGGTAATCGCTACCCAGGTCAAATCGGGGGCGGAGGGCACCTACCCGCTTACCGATGTCCAGATGGACCGATTCCAGCTCCGGGCGTTAAGCGGGTATTCATCCAAGGAGGACGAGAAGCGAATCATCAGCAATATTGACCGCATAGATGAACCCGATATCAGGGCTGTAACCACTCCGGGTGAAATAAAGGAGTTACAGATACTGGTAAAAGAAGTTCATGTCTCCCCCGACATAGTGGAGTATACCACCTCGATTATTGAGCACTTGCGTAATGACCCTGATGTGCTTTCGGGCCCAAGTATCAGGAGCAGCATATCGCTGTATAAGTGCTCAAGGGTGCTGGCGCTCATTGATGGGCGTGATTTCGTTATCCCCGATGATGTAAAGCACCTGGTCTATCCCGCTGTTGAGCACCGGATAAGGGTCAGGCCGGAGGCTGAGATGGACAATGTAACCCCGGGAGCAATAATAGGGAGGGCTCTGGAAAGGGTACCAGTGCCCAAACTTGAGATATGATCATTCTCCATAGGCGGCGGGTAGTACTACTGAAGGCGTATGTGGCGGTCGCCCTAGTTATCGCCACGGTACTTTCGCCGTTAGCCTTTTCGTTTATCCCCATCCTGCTGCTGGCCTGGTGCCTGTACCTGTGGTGGCGGCCCATAACGGCTGTTTTTGACCTGATGACGGAGTATTTCACCTTTTTTGCCGTAGCCCTGCTGTTTACCGCGCCGGCCGGTAACTTTTTTGCCTTTCTTATTGCCCTGCCGGTGCTGGTGCTGATAAACCATGGTCTGGAGCAGGTGGCGCCGACACTGTCCTACCGTGAGACCAGATACGTGCGCTATCCGACTACCATCGGTATCACCCTTATTTCGATATTGGCGGCGGTGCTGGTGGTCTCCCTACTGCTGGGCAGTCTCTCCCTCCTTCTGGCCAGTATCGCCCTGCTGGTTTACTTCGGGCTTATCGGGACGGTGATAGTGCGGCGGCTGCCGGTAGAGCCGGTGGCAATGGCCCCGATTCAACAGCGAATGGTGGCCGGGACCGAGGAACTTCTCCATGTTAAGCTGAATAAAAGAACCAACGTTGGCGGGCGGCTATTCCTTGAATCGCCTGACGAATGGGTAAGGGTGAGCCCCAAGATGCTGTCATTGGGAGATAAGGAGCTGGTAATCGGGGTGTCGCTTTCACCCACGTTATCGGGGCCGTCACTCGTCGGGCTGGAGGCATACGCTACCGACCGCTGGGGGCTGACACAGGTCAGGTTCACCTTTGAGCCGGTGCAGCTTCATGTAATCCCCCGAGCGCAATACGCAGCCTGGCTGGCCAACAAATACCTGGCGGAGACTAAGGTGGGGGCATTGCCCTTGGTTTCCAACGTCTCGGAAATCAAGTCTGTATATGGGCTGAGAAGGGGGGTAGAGTACTACGGCAATCAGTTGTACCAGCCGGGAGATAGCCTCAAGAACATCGACTGGAAACACTCGATAAAATACAACGAGCTGATAACCAAGGAGTTCGCCGAGTTCCATGGGCAGTCGGCCATAATTCTGATAAATCTGGCCGTGGGCAACGCCGAGGAAGCGGATAATCTGGCCTATAAGACGGTAGTTACGGCCATATCGCTGGCCGCGGAGGGTATCCCGGCGGCGCTGGCAGCATACAACCACGAAGGTGTCCGCTTGGTCACTACCGTACTGCAACCCCAGGAGCTGGTGACGCGGTCTCTGCAGGTTGTCAGAGAAATAGTCACCGTTGAAAGCCGTTTGAAATACTTGAACCCCACTGATGTCACCAGGCTGGTGGCCAATATGAGCCGCCTCCGCTCTGTGGAAAGTGAGGCATCCCGGGTGATGCTCGAGTTATTGCGGCTGGAGTACAAGAACCTGGCCAGCGAAGCCAGGCAGAATCCAGCCAGCAGGGCCCTGTCAGCGGTCTTTGCTAGAGTGGACAAACAGGCCAATATTGTTGTTATCTCGCAGCGCAATCACGACGCCGGAGCAATTTCCTTTAACATGTTCAGCTTTGCCCGGAAAGGAAACGCCGTAATCACGGTGTAGGCGGCGGGGTATATGCTATCACTGCGGTAACGGTTAAATCGTCCTCGCGGATGCTAATATCGCGGAACACTAGGCTGACCTCGCCGCCGTCACTGTTGCCGGCGGTAATGAGCTGGGCGACAAAATCATCAAGTTTTTCGGTAATTAGACTGACCATTTTATCTTTCAGCGCCTGGGGTACCGGAACAAAGCTGAAGCTAATCCGCGTGATTTCTACCCGGGGTTTACTCTCTACGATACTGACCTGGGTTGTTGCCCTTATAGTGGTCTTGAGCCGGCCGGAGAGAGTGCCTTGTGACTCAACCAGCACTATGTTATCCGGTTGAAGGTCGAGATGGATGCTCTCTATTTCCAGCGGTATATCGGCTGGTATTTCTATCGTAGGCAGCAGTTCCGTGGCCTTATTGTTGGCTTCTGTTTCCGTAATGACGATGACCACCTCTCTGGGTTCCCCAGTGGTGATAACTTCGGCGATGGCATTGTTAAGGCCATCTATTCCGGGCTCAATCGGAGCCTCGTCCGGAGAAGGTGAAGTGGGCTCTTCTACCGGCGCCGGCTGCCCGCTCGCGGGCGTGGTGGGTGGAGGTGCCTCAGTTATAGCGGCATCATGACCGATAATGTAGAAGATACCAGCGGTAATGAGGGACAGTACAACAATACCGCCGATGATCGTAAGAAAGATTTTCATGGTCTTTATACGTCGTCAACATTCAGGGCACAGCCTGCCCAGGGACACTTTAAATGGCGGAACCGGCATTGTCAAGCTCAACTCCTTCTAATTTCTGGTTTCCGGAGTTTGCCCAAGTGACCCGCTATTCTGGTATAATAGAAGGCGATGACCGAAGAATCCTATGAGCAACTGGATGACTTGTTCAAGGAGATTAAGCTTGGCCTGGCCAAGGTAAGGCGGAGTGACCCTGATACCGTTGATGACCTGAAGAGCCTGATAGCTCAGCTCGAATTATGGGTTGAATCGCTGGTTGCCGACTCTCTCAAACTGAAAAATCTTGAGGGATTGTTGCAGAAGACCACCGAGCTGGCCAAGCGGCTGCGTAAAGGCCTGGAAAAGGGAAAAAGGAACCCGGAGGGTAGGGTGGCCAGGGATACCTCCCCAGCAGCCGCCGAAGACGTGGGCCGGACCATGGACCAGCCGTAGCACCCTTTTCTGGCTTCCAGGCGGTAAAGCTGGTCTGGTTGCCCATGGGTAATTGTCTTTAGCATGTCAATAAGAGAAGCGAGTGGCTACGCTACTGCCAGCGATGACGACATCGACGTTACCATGTTTGCTGGTAAGGGCGGTGTTGGCAAAACGACCTGTGCTGCGGCTACTGCCCTGCGTTACGCCTCGCTTGGGCATGAGACCCTGGTGCTGTCAACCGACCCGACGCCTTCCCTCTCCCACATCTTTGAGCTAAACGGGCGTCAGAAGCCGGAAAAGGTAGACCAGGGGTTATACCTGGCTGAGATAGGCCTGGAGGAGGCCAGGCAGATGTGGGACGAGAAGTTTGGCCGCGAGGTTTACTCGGTATTCTCGTCCTTCGTATCGGTGTCGTACCCTGAGTTTGTTGATTTCATCTCCTCCATTCTGCCCGGCCTCCGGGATGAGTTCATGGTGGACTATATTAAAGAACTGGTAAGGGGTGGCCGGTATGACCGGATAGTCTGGGACACGGCACCGCTGGGACAGACCCTTGGTCTGCTGCAAACGCCGGCCATGCTCAGCCGCCACCTGAAACCGGCTCCCCGCATCTACTCCAGGCTGAAGCTCGGCGCTGAGACCAGGCGGTCGGTGCTGGATATCGTCAAAGGATGGGAGAAGTTGTCCCGAGAAGATATGGACTTTCTCCGGAACGTAGTCCGCTTTGCCCTGGTGACTATACCGGAGGCCCTGGCGGTGGAGCAGCTTGACGGTATCGTCGGTGAACTGGGTAGCTTGGGTTTCCGGATTGACCGGCTGGTGATTAACAATGTCATCAAGGAGCCGTCTTCGGGTTTTCTTATGACCAGGGCGGAGCAGCAGCGGCGGTATATAGAAATCCTCAGGGAAAAGTACCGGCATTTGCCGGTGACGGAGCTGCCCATGTTTCCCCGCGAGATTAAGGGGATGGACAGGCTGCGGGACATCAGCAAGGGCCTGTTTAATGGTGAATGAGAAAGTTGGGTGATGGTTATGGATGCCGGGCCGGATAGGCCGTGGTTTAAGGTTTGGCCTGAAGGTGTGCCGCGGAATATAGACTACCCTGAGGTACCGCTCTATGGGTTATTGACCAGCCAGGCTGAGAAATACCCCAACGGAGTGGCCTTCAGTGTCGGTGAGCGGCACTTGAGTTACGGTGAGCTGGACACGCTCTCGGACTGGCTGGCCAATGGACTGCTCGACCTGGGGGTAGAGAGCGGCGACCGGGTAATGCTGTTTCTGCCCAACAGCCTGGAGTTTGTCATCGGGTACTACGGCATACTGAAGGCCGGGCCTGCCATCACCCCGGCAAACCCGTTATACCGGTCCGAGGACCTGAAGCACCAGTTGAATGACTCCGGGGCGGTGGCCATCATCACCGATGAGGCTGCTTATCCGGCGGTGAGGGATATCAGGGGTGAAACCAGCCTGAGGGCAGCGGTGCTGACCGGCCCCACCCGGGTAAAGGGAACGGTGTCCCTTGAGGAAATCCTGGGTCGGTGCCCATCGGCGGTGCCCCGTCTTGATATAAGGCCCAGAGAGGATGTCGCCGTTATCGCCTATACCGGCGGGACGACCGGCCTACCCAAGGGGGTTTTACTGACCCATTACAACCTGGTGGCCAATGCCATACAGAATGCCGCCTGGTTGGGCTGGAGCCGGCAAGATGTCGTTGTCGGCCTACTCCCGTTCTACCACAGCTGGGGTGGCTGCACCTGTGTCAACTCGCCAGTGTATAGCGGTGCCCGCGTGGTTATATTACCCAGATACGGCGCTAAAGAACTGCTGAGGACAATAGAGAGGGAAAGGGCGACCGTACTTTACGGGGCGGCGTCGCTTTTTGCCATGCTGGTCAGCGACCCGGCTATCGGCAAATATGACATCTCCAGCTTGAAATACGTAAAGGCCGGGGCCATGCCGATTCCAGCTGAGATTAAGGAGAGGTGGGAGCAACTAACTGGTGTCAGTATGCTGCTGGGCTATGGCCTGAGTGAAGCGTCCCCGGAGACTCACGATTCACCGCCGGGCAGGGTGAAGCCGGGTTCAATCGGGATACCGATTAGCGACACTGATGCCCGGATTGTGGATGAGCCAACCGGGAAGGTGGAACTGCCGCCGGGCGAAGTTGGCGAGCTGATAATCCGGGGCCCGCAGGTTATGAAGGGGTACCTTAACCGGCCCGAAGATACTGCGGAGGTGCTCAAGGATGGGTGGCTTTATACCGGCGACCTGGCCACGATGGATGAGGCAGGATACTTCCAGATTGTTGACCGCAAGAAGGAGACCATTAAATACAAGGGGTATACCATTGCCCCGGCCGAGATAGAGGGTGTGCTTTACCAGCACCCGTCGGTAAAAGAGTGTGCCGTTATTGGCAAGCCGGACAGCCTGGCTGGCGAGGTGCCCAAGGCCTACGTGGTGCTCAAAGATGGCTGCACTTCATCCGAGGCAGAGCTTATCGACTTCTGCCAGCAGCGGGTGGCTCCCTATAAAAGAGTTCGTGAGGTCGGTTTTATCGATGAAGTGCCCAAAACGCCGGTAGGCAAGGTTCTGCGGCGGGTGCTTCGAGACAGAGAAAGGTGCCGTGACGGCAGTAGCCAGAATTCTCTCTGAGGCTGTGTTGCCGGCAGCAGCGGGGACATTATTAATACCCCTGAGAATAAGCCCTGGCCCTAGTCTGGCTCCTCTCTAAGAAAGATGTTGAGCGTCTTTACCCGGCTGACCCCTTTTAGGGAAGCGACCATGCTGAGGAGAATATTCCTGATGAGCTGCCGGGGGAAGGCGGTCAGGGTAATCGGTTCGTTATTGACATAAAGTGTAATACGTCGCTGCTGCGGCTTGATAAAGCCGTCTTCCAGTAAACTGGCCAGGTTCTTGATATCTCCTGTTGAGAACTGCCGGGTCTTGATGGTCAGGGGCTCATCGGTGACGATAGCGATGCGCTTTCTGATAGACACAAGGGGTGCCCCGATTTCTTTACGGTGCACCTCTATCTTGGGGATGTTGCTCTCTTTAAAACCTTCGGCTAGGATTATGTCGCAGTCTTCACCGAGGTAGCGGGCTATCTGGTCAACGGTGAGGGCTTTAGCGACCGGCTTTATCAGGGCTATCCTGTCTTTAGCGCTTATCATGGTAGCTTCACTGCCGGCCTGGATGTGACGCCAGCTATCCTTGTCTGGTTGGTCAAAGGCGACATCCTGGGGTGTATGCTTGATGGTGGCGACCCGGTAGCCCCGTGATTTAAGTTCCTTGACCAGTTTCTGGATAAGGGTTGTCTTGCCGGTTTCTGATTTACCTACAATGGAGACTATGGGAGGCATCCTTTTCTCCTCCTTCCCACGGTAAAATCGGGTTCAGTTTCCCCTTTCACAGGCCGGAATTAGGCGTGTGCGTGGGTGTCAATCGGCTATTCAGACTGTGGAAAGGGTGATGGAAGTGTGTTAGCTAATGTAATATTATCACACAAAGCAAGGCCAGTACCAGTCTCTGGTGGGCAGAATAACATTTGACCAAAACAACCGGGAGATGGCGGAATACCAGCTGCTATGTTATCACTGAGGAAGGATGTGCTACCTTACGCCGAGCTCTTCAGGGCTTATTGTTAAAGCTATTGACAGGAACAGGTCAACCAGCTTGGGATCGAACTGGCTACCGGCACAGCGTTTCAACTCCTGGGCAGCTGCCTCATAGGCGAGGGGGGCCCGATAGGGGCGAAGTGATGTCATAGCGTCGAAGGCATCAGCAATAGCCAAGATACGGGCTTCGAGGGGGATAGCCTCACCTTTAAGGCCCGACGGGTAGCCCGCGCCGTCCCACCGTTCGTGGTGATGGAGGATTGCCGGCAGACAGGGAGTCAGACTGGGTATGTGAGCAACGATCGTCCGCGATAACTGCGGGTGGGACCTGATTAGTTCCCACTCCTTGTCATCCAGTTTGTCGGCTTTATTCAATACTCCGTCGATGATGCCTATCTTGCCGATATCATGGAGCAGAGCGGCGTGGCTGACTACGGCTACTCTTTCCGATGACAGGCCGAGGGACTCGGCCAGGGCGACGGCATAGGCCCTGACTTTACGAGAATGGCCATAGGTATAAGGGTCTCTGGCTTCGATGGTGGCCGCCAGAGCATAGATGGTGTTCAACGTTTCCTTTTCGCTGGCTCGGGTTGAATCGGTGGTCTCGGTTAGTGAGGGCAGTATCTGGGATACGGTGCAGGTTCGGTTGCCGCCTGTCTGCTTGGCGTAGTAAAGTGCTTGGTCGGCGGCATCGGTAATGTCGTCCGGCGCCAGTCCGTCGTTGGGCCAGGAGGCTAAGCCGAGGCTGGCTGTTATCAGGACTTGCTCATCGCCCAGGTCATCGGCAACCCGGCTGCGGACTCGCTCGGTGACAGCAAGGGCATCTTTCCCCGATGTGTCGGGCAGAATTATGGCAAACTCATCGCCTCCGTAGCGAAAGGCGAGGTCAATATTCCGGAGAGACTCTCTTATCAGGTGGCCCACTCGTGCCAGCAGCTTGTCACCGACTAGGTGCCCCGCCAGGTCGTTGTAGCTCTTGAAGTTATCGAGGTCGAGGAGAACAAGAGAGAGTATGCTGCCGTGGCGGGAGTGTCGTTCCACTTCACGCCGGATGCTTTCGTCAAAGTGGCGGCGATTGAACAGGCCAGTAAGCTCATCGATACGGGCCCTTTGCTCGGCGCGTGCATAAAGCTGGGCATTGGCCACCGATGTCGATATTTGAGAGGCCAGGCGCTCCAGAAGGTTAACCTGCTCCTGACTGTAGGCGTTGGCATGACGGCTGGCGATGTTGAGGCTGCCGATGGCCTCATCCTTGGTAATCAGAGGCAGGCAAACAATCGAGCGAATGCCCAGCTTCAGCAGTTCTCTACCTGAGGAAAACGCCGAGTCTTGGGCCAGGTCGGGTTCTAAATGGCTCTTTTTATTACGGGTAATCCATTGCGTTGCCGTACCTTCATACTTGAGGGAATCTCCTATGTGCCATGGCGAACCAACCTCGTCGTATAGAGCAGAAAAGCGTATCTTGTTCCCGTCAATCAGGGCAACGGAGGCGAAATCTACCTCGATTACTTCCCTCAGGCCAGCAATAAAATTATCGTAGACTTCTTGAATGTTCAGACTGGATGTTATCACTCCGGCCAGCCGGCTTATCAGTGACAGTTCCTGCTCTCGCTTCCTGAGTTCCTCCTGTAAGTATTCTTTTTCCAGACTTATGGCTACCTGAGTGGCAATGCCTTCTACGAAATTGGT
>DUEU01000062.1 GCA_011191985.1 Dehalococcoidia bacterium | reverse complement strand
TCTGGCAAAATTTTCAAACTCTTTTAGCCCTTGCGGTGAGCCTATCTCATAGAAACGCTCCTTTACCTCAAAGGCGAGGAGCTCCTCTTTCTCTATAAGCCTGGTAAAGAGTTCTTCCAGCGAATAGAGCTGGTTCTCTGGTATGAATTCAAGGCAGTCCTGGCTCAAAATGTTCAGGCCGTAATCAATATATATCATGTCATCAGTCTTTTCCGTCTTGCTGTATAGCTTTACCAGGTTTCCTTCAACCACCGTGTTACTTCTATCATAGCGGTCATAGTTCTTATAGACGGTCATGAGGGCAAGCTTTTTATGGGAATTGAAGAAGGCCATGACCTGGTTGAAGTCGGGAAACAGGTATGAATCGCCGTACATGACGAAGAAGCTGTCGTCAAGGAGACGCCGCGCTCTCCTGAGTGCCCCGGCCGTGCCCAACAGACTATCCTCAAAACTGTAACTGATGCTCACCCCGCAGCGCCTGCCCTCTCCGAAATGTCGGGCAATCTGCTCGCCCATGTGACCAAGGCAGAGGACCACCTTCGTTATGCCGCCCTTCCTGAGGAAGTCGAGCTGGTACTCCAGAAAGGGTTTCCCAGATATTTCAATCAAGGACTTGGGTCGATTGCTGGTCAAGCTCCCCAGCCTTTTCGCCATGCCTCCGGCCAGTATGGCTACCTGCATACCCGACTCACTATCTGGTATATCTGAAACTGTGTTATATGGGGTGTTGTCTTGCATAGCGGTTATGAATAATTATAAGAGGCCTGTGGACAATTGTCAATAGGTACTATGTCACCGGGCTGGTGGTGATTTTACCCCATCATTGGGAATAAAATTTGTTTACATTGCTGTGTGTGGAAATACACGCAAGAATGGAATGATACCGGTAAAAATGCTTGAATGTTTAACAGCAGACCAAATGGAGTGACAGCTGGCACTATTATCCCGCAGGTTTTGACATGCCGGTTTGGGCCAGGCAATCCGCCAACCGATAGTACTAGGGCCGAGTCCTACCATCTCTCTATTTACAATCGGTTAATCTCGGTTAGAATTAAATTGGTGATACCAATGCCAGAAACTGAAACATGGAGGTAAAGATGAAACTAGTAGTCGTAGGATTTGGACAATGCGGAAGTAAGGTTGCCGACGAGTTTTCCCGTCTGAATGCCCGCGCCCGTGGTCGCCGTGGTATTGAAATAGTAAGCGGTGTCTTTGCGGTAAATACCGATGCGGCTGATTTGGGTAGCCTGACCAGTATTAAGTCCGATTACCAGCATCGGATCCTAATCGGTAACCGCAAAACTAACAGTCATGGTGTCGGTAAGGTCAATGAGATGGGTGCCGAGATAGCCCGGGAAGATGGCGACAAGGTTATTGATGCCATACGGTCGGCGAACCGTTTCTATGAGGCGGATGCCTTCCTCATGATAGCCGGTGTGGCTGGTGGCACCGGTTCTGGCTCGATGCCGGTAATTGCCAAGAGTATAAAAGAGCGACATGGTGACAAGCCGGTATACGCCCTGGTGGTGCTGCCTTTTGAGCATGAAGAGGTGACCGAGGCAAGAACAATTCATAACTCGGCTACCTGTCTCAAGGCAACTTTCTCGATATCAGACGCCGTGTTCCTGGTGGATAACCAGCGGTATGTTAAAAAGGACGCTTCCCTGGTCAACAACATGGCGGCCATAAACCGGTTAATCGTTGAGCCGTTCTATGATGTACTCTGTGCCGGCGAAGAGAAGAAGGCCAAGAATGTTGGCGCCAGACTGCTTGACGCGGGCGATATTATCCAAACACTATCCGGGTGGACGGTTCTGGGCTACGGTGAGTCGCAGCTGTCGCCGATTCGAATCCCCTTCTACCGGACGCGTAACTTCAGGAAGAAGAGCACGGAAACACATAAGGGCATACAGGCGATGGACCAGGCAATAAGCAACTTGTCCCTCAGGTGTAACACTGCGGATTCCGGCAGTGCCCTGTACCTGCTTTCTGCCCCGAGCAACGAGATGAATATGGACCTGGTCAAAGAGCTGGGCGAGTCACTGAGGGAGATAGCCCCCGACGCCATAATTCGCTACGGTGACTACCCGCGGAAACAGAGCTCGCTCAGGACTACGGTCATTCTATCTCAGTTCAAGGACGTGGAAAAGGTAAGGGAATATTACCGCAGACTGCCCGGGCTGATTCAGGAAAAAGACCGGAAACAGGTGGACATTGAGGCCAAGCTCAAAGAGTTGATAGATGCCTCGACGGAAGTACCTTCGCTACTGTAGTTAAACGATATTAAGTTTGCAATTGCGCCAGTGGATAACGCGCCTCCGACCAGTTTCGTTGGGGGGCTACCCACTGGCGTAATATATTTTACCGCGGACGGTTCGCGTCCGGCTTAGCGAGGCCGTCACTTTTTAGAAGCCGTGGGGATGCCACGCGTAAAGGGCCAAAAAACAAGACCAACCACTATAACGCCAGCGCCCACTATCCCGAACGCCGTGCTGTAGTTGTAGACAGCAATGAGCAGACCACCGACCATAGGACCGGTGGCGTGACCGATATCCATAACACTGGCCAGTACTCCCAGGGCACTGCCGTGTCGGGAAGGCGGGGAAAGGTCGGCCACCAAGGCGGCGCTGGCTGCGGTGACGGTAGCCAGTCCCAGACCGAACAGTCCCGCAAGAAAGACTATTACCAGATATTGTTGCCAACAGGTAATAAGGGCCATGGCAATTCCGCCGAGTGCCAGACCAGCGGTAATCAGTGGCCGCCGGCCGTAGCGGTCAGACAGGTGCCCCATAATGGGTTTGGTAAGTGTCGCCACCAGTATCTGAACGGTAAATAGCAGGCCAATCCAAAGCGGTGAAAAACCAGCTTGCTCGTGCAGATATATAGGCAGGAAGACTTCAAGACAGCCAAAGGCAAAATACTGCACTGCCTCAATTACGCTTGTTGCCAGGATACCGCGATGGGCTACAACGGCGATAATGTCTTTGAGTATATCGCCGCGCTCGGGCTTGCGCGGTTCTCCGGGTGAACTGGCGGGTGCCTTAGAAAGAGACAGGCTGAAAGCCGCTACCAGCGATAGGACGCCAATAGTACCGGTAGCTAGAAACACCCAGCGAAAATCGTCCCCGAAGATTAACGCCCCGCCCACAAAAGGTGCCATAAAACGGCCGACCATTGTCGCCGATGAATACCAGCCCATGCGTTCCCCGCGTTTCTCGTCGAAGGTGTCGGCAACGGCGGCCATGGCTACCGGCCCCAGTATCGCCGTGGCTAGGCCGTGGTAAATACGAACCGTGATCAACTGCCACGGTGCAGTGATCAGTAAGTAAAGGAATGGCGCCGTGGCAAAGATGACGGCGGCAATCAGGATGACCCGGCGGCGACCGATAACATCAGACAGGACACCGGCCGGCAGGCTGACGACGATGCCAACCAGAGTAGACGCCGCCGCAATGAAGCCCACCACGGATATGGGTACTTCCAGGGAGCGGATAAATAACGGCAGGACCGGGTTCTTGGCCATCGTCGAGCTGAAAATGGCCAGCCCACCCATGATACACAGCAGCAAGAAGGGTGAAGGTTTAATTTTCATGGCTGGTCTCGGTGGTTATGTTACCATCCTGCGACCAGTGCGACAAGGAGACACCGCGTTGCATGGCCACCTGACGTAGAGGGGAGACAGAAACGCCCATTTCATTGTAAAATAGCGGTGTTACCTTATTGACCAGGGGAGGGCCATGAAAAAACGAGTGTTTTCCGGTATTCAGCCGACGGGTGATATTCACATTGGCAACTACCTGGGCGCTATCAAGCAATGGGTCGCCTCACAGACTGAGTATGAGGATATTTTTTGCATTGTTGACCTACATGCTATCACGGTTGCTCAGGAACCGAATACCCTGAAGTCAAAGATAAGGGAAGTAGCCGGTCTTCTCTTTGCCGCTGGTATTGACCCGAAAATAACGGTAGTATTTATCCAGTCCCATATTAGTGCCCACGCCGAGCTGGCTTGGCTACTGAACTGCTTTATACCCATGGGGTGGATGAACCGCATGACCCAGTTCAAGGAAAAATCGCACCGGCAGCGGGAACAGGTGAGCGTGGGCCTTTTCGATTATCCGGCGCTCATGGCGGCGGATATCTTACTGTATGAAGCCGATCTGGTGCCGGTGGGCGAAGACCAGCGGCAGCATGTGGAACTGACCCGCGATGTCTCCCAGCGCTTCAACTCAATTTATGGTGAAACCTTCAAGATACCGGAGGCATTGATTCCGCAGTTTGGTGCCCGAGTAATGGGCCTCGATGACCCCACCCAGAAAATGAGCAAAAGCGAGCCCGGTTCCGGTCATGCCATCAACCTGCTGGATACCCCCGACGTCATCCGGGCCAAGGTCATGCGGGCCACTACCGACTCGCAGCGTGAGGTGTGTTTTGACGAGAGCCGCCCCGGTATCTATAACCTGCTGGGGATATACGAGGGCTTTACCGGTCTCGGCAGACCGGAGATAGAATCCAGGTTTGTCGGAAAAGGCTATGTAGACCTCAAGAAAGAGCTGGCCGAAGTAGTTGTGGCCGGTCTGAGTCCCTTGCAGTCCCGGTACCGGGAACTGACCCGCGAACCGGGCTATATTGACTCTCTGCTTAACGAAGGTGCTGATAGGGTCCGGCCGGTTGCCGAGGAAACTCTGGCCAAGGTCAAGCAGCAGATAGGGCTGGGCTGACTCTGGCCGGATTGCCCAGGTAGCTTACTAAGCCGGTATAAGCCAGTGTAGGATGTTAGTAAGGATTAGTATGCCTATCGCGATAAGCAGTGCACCGCTGACCATATAGATTAGACCGGAGTATCGATGAATGCGCTTGATTAGCGGCGCCACATAATTAAAGGCGGCCCCGACGATAAGGAAGGGAAGCCCCAGCCCCAGCGAATAGACAACGAGCAGATAGGCACCCTTGATTGCCGTCTCCGAAGCCCCGGCGAGGGTTAGGATACTGCCAAGTTGCCAGCTTGTACAGGGTATCCAAACGAGTGAGATCAGGCTGCCGGTAAGGAAAGAGCGCAGGTAGCCGGTGGCACGGCCCAAGGAGGGGGTGAAATGCCTGGTATAGTTGAGCCAGGCAAACTTCTGGGAAGCCAGCATGAACAGACCGAAGGTAACCAGCAGGCTGCCGGTAATCTCGCGGATGGGCAAGTATTGGCCGATGGCAAATCCGAGAAGTCCGATACTGGCGCCAAGAAAGGTAAAAACGACGGTAAAACCGACCACGAAGCTGAGTGAGTGCAGGAAAACCGGGAGGCGGCTCACCTTTGTGCCGGCCTCGAATATCTCCAGGCCACTCAGGCTGGCAAGATATACGGGCACCAGGGGCATGACACAGGGGGAACCAAAGGATGCCAGCCCAGCACCAAAGGCGATTAATAGTGTGACCTCTTCCACAATGGTTCTCTATTCCCCTTCTGGTTGGGCCTGTTTCCTAATCAGAACCCTTTCCTCCCCCCGGCGACGGATGATACCTTCCTCCTCAAGCTTGTTCAATAGCGGGATAATATATTTACGGCTGAAACCCAGCAGGTCTCGCACCTGCTGGATGGTGATGGTCCCGTTCTTTTCCAGGAAGACGATTACTTTATCTTTAGCTTTTTCGTAGTATTGGCGTTCGAATAGCAGCCCGTCCGGCAGTTCCACGGCCAGGCCTTGCTGGTACAGGTACCTGATTACCGTTTCGCTGCCGGGCAGGGAAGCTAATATCTCCTTCCGCGTTGGCGGATTCGCCGGCTCTGCCTTAAGCATTTTCAGAATATCGGCCACCAGCTTCTCCTGTTGCGGGGCAAGGGACGGCCGGTGTGTCAACAGGGCGATAGTGCTTTCTTGACGGGCTATCTTGCCTGATTCAATGAGGGCGGTAATCAGGTGGCCGAACAGTGCCTTAGGAAGACGCAGGCGGCTCTCCAGTTCTGCCTGGGGCAGTCCCTTTTCCAGGGGATGCAGTGTGTGTTCCTGGGCCAGGATATCCAGCACCTGGGCCAATATCTTCTGCCAGTGGGCAAGGTCAACTATCCAGGTACCGGCCCTGAGCAGCTTATTTTCGGTCTTTAGCGATTCCGCGCATTGGGCAACGTCCTGCGTGGAATAGCGGCTGGCGATCAGCAGGTCTTTCTCTTCGATGTATTTACGCTCCTCCAGTTCCAGTAGAATGAGGTCGTCTATTTCCAGGCGGGCGCGTCTTTCCAGGGAGTGGGTGACGCCGGGAATATTTTTGTATTTGTGCCGGCTGGCCGCCGGGTCGAGCACTGTACCGCCGCCGATTGTCTGTGATGGGGAAACCCGCCGGACAATGAAATGTTCGCCGAGTCGGGTAGCCACCGGCTCTTTAAAGCGAAACTGGGCGAAACCAGATTCACCCGCTTTGATGTACTCTCTACCCAGCAGCACCACTTGCCCGGAGAGTTCTCTCGTCCCCAGATAGATTTTGTACTCGGTGTTGCTCTTGAGGGAAGCGAACAGTTGCGGGACGAGCTGCACTTGCACATCGATAATCCGGCTTGATTTGGCCTGCCCTTTGTCTCCGAAGATAATGTCGCCCCGCTCGAGGTCTTCTTTTTCCAGTCCGGCCAGGTTAAGGGCCACTCTGGTTCCCGTCTGGGCTCTATCCAGCTTTTCCTTATAGCTTTCTACGGTTCTGATGCGCGCTCTTAAGCCCTTAGGAAAGATATATATCTCATCCCCTCGGGCCAGGGTACCGTCTATCAGGGTGCCGGTGATGACAACGCCGCTGCCCTTTATGCTGAAGACGCGGTCTATGGGCAGGCGCGGCTTACCAATATCCCGGTTGGGGGGAATCTGCGAGACCATCTCATCAATTCGCTGTTTTAGCTCGGCGATGTTGGTACCCCGCCGGGCGCTTACTCTCACTATCGGGGCGTCAGACAGGCTGGTACCCCGAATTTTGTCTCGTATTTCCTCCTCGACTAGGTCCAGCCAGTGTGGGTCGTCGTTCAGGTCTATCTTGGTCAGGGCAACTATCCCGTGTTTAACGCCGAGCAGGTCCAGAATCCTCAGGTGCTCCTCTGTCTGCGGCATCCACCCCTCGTCCTGGGCGATTACCAGAATGGCGGCATCTATGCCCCCCACGCCAGCAATCATATTCCTGATGAAATCTTCGTGTCCCGGCACGTCAACAATGCCGACTACTTCGCCAGAGGAGAGCGGTAACCAGGCAAAACCCAGGTCAATGGTCATCTCCCGCCTTTTCTCCTCGGGCAAGCGGTCCGGGTCGATAGCGGTCAGGGCTTGAATCAGGGCAGACTTGCCATGGTCAATGTGACCGGCGGTGCCAATAATCGCCATAATTAATACCCCGTTAAGGCCGGTAAACGCTAACGGTTAGTAATCGTAGAGCAATCTCATAAAATTTAAGGCGCTTTTTCTAGCTGCCGGTGGCATGCGCGATAGCCCAGTCTATCTTCTCGTCGTCAAGATAGCTTTCGACTATATTATCAGGGTCATTTAACAATGACTGTACCCAGTCCTGCCAGACCTGATATTTGAGTATGCTGCGGTCATCATCGGAGATGGTGCGGTTGTCATCTACATCGACGACCCTCACTAGCCAGTACCCACCTTTAGTAGGCCGCTCTCCGCCCGTATCCATTATAGGCTGGCTGATGACGTCCAACTCCGTCTCCGGGTCGAAAGCATAGGCATCAAAAGCGTCGGATACAGTCCCGCGTTCAAGCCAGCCCAAGTCGCCTCGCCCTTCTCGTATCCAGTCATATTGGCTGACCTCGTCGGCCAGCTCATCAAAATCTTCCTCGCCGCTCTCCCATCTGGCCCTTACCTCCAGAGCTTCTTCTTCACTGCCCAGTAGTATGGCCTGTGCGTAAATCTTGCCTTTGGAGTTCTCCTCTCTCAATACCTTAATCAACCAGTAGCCGATGTTTTTCTCTAAATCGGCATCGTACAGCGGCTCACTCAGCGACCCGGCCTCGGCGTTGAAGGCGTATTCAATAGGAATATCTGTTTTCATTGATTCCGTTAACATATCAAAGATATCCCTGGTATGCCAGTCAAGGTCACCGCTGTTTGCCTTGGTTAGACCTTCGCAGGATAGTTCCCCGGCCAGGGTGGTAAAGTCTTCTCCGGCCTCCAGCCGGCTCCTGACATCGACTGCCTGGCTCTCGCTCTCCAGAAACATAGCCATGACGTGTCTTTGCTCAGCGGCGGTTGGCACCTGTGGGTCAATGTATTCATCGAACAGTCTCTCGCGCAATAAATTGGCGCTGATAAAGTCGCGGTACTCATTGTCTAAAGGAGACTCGAGACTGTTGATGTATTCGGTAACTTCATCATCGCTGATAGTAATACCGATGGACGGGTGCATAGCTTCTTGTCTTAGGAGTTCATTTTCCTGGACGCGTTGGGTAACGTCATTAGCAGAGGTTCCGTAGAATTTGAGCGCTTTTACAAAATAGTCCATGGTGAACCGGGTATCATTCACCCTGATTACCTCTTCCTGGAGGGGGCGGTATTCATTGGTGTACCAGCCGGTGAGGACCAGGGCACATATCGCGACCACGATGAAGATAAACACGCCGATAAACAGGCGCTGCAGCCGCTTCTGCCGCTGCCACCGGGAAAGCTGACGCCGGGTCATCTGTCGCTGGGTTTTTACTGCCTTTTTCTTCTTAGCCAAACCATACTCTCCTCTAAACTAGTTTGAGGCTCTTTCTGGTGGTACGATACCCTATATTTATAATGTAAAAGGCGCTTTATTTTCAAATCTGGCCGGGTGGGCCGGTGCTTAATGAAATACCGGTAAAATACCAGTATTTTGATATCAGGTCTGTAAGAGCTATTATTTATTATACCCAAGAAGCGGAATGGGGTAAAATAGCAGCAGGACAGTAATCAGGAAAATTACCGGAGGACAAACATGCTCCGTGCCTACAGGCTTTTGGTGATAGATATTGATGGTACCCTGGTGGACCGGCGTGGCAATATATCTCTTGAGGACAGGGAGGCGTTACTTGAGGTCCGCCGGTCAGGGTTGGCAGTCACTTTGTCTACGGGGCGGGCGGTACAGGCCTGCTGGGGAATCATCGAACAGCTGGCACTGGACGGCTATCATATCTTCTTTGACGGGGCGCTGGTCAGTGACCCGGCGCTGGGCCGGGAGGTTTATGCCCGGCCGGTTGATAGGCCTACGGTAGCAGAGATGATTGAATTTGCCCGTCGCCACGATATCTATCTTGAGCTTTTCACAGCCACTGCTTTTTTTATTGAGCGGGAGACATGGGCTACCGAGATACGACGCCGCTTTTTTGACCTTGAGCCGACAATGGTGAATTTTAATGATATACCACCCAGTGAGCGAATTATTAAGGCGCAAATAATAACCGCCTCTGCCGAAGAGGCGGCCGGGGCAAAAAAGTTCTGTGAGCACTTTGATGGCCGGCTCAACTTCTCGTGGGCAAAAACACCGGCTTACCCCACAGTTGATTTTATGAATGTCGTTGACCCAGAGGTCTCCAAGGGAAGGGCGTTGCGGGCCCTGACTTCCCACCTTGGTATAGAATTAGCTGAGGTTATGGCTATCGGGGATGGGCTTAACGATATCCCGCTGCTTGCTACTGCCGGGCTGGCGGTGGCGATGGAGAATGCCCCCGATGAGGTCAGGGAGGTGGCCGATGACATTACCCCTGATGTCGATCACAGTGGCGTTGCCGCCGCCGTAAAGAAGTACCTGTTATAAAAAGACCGGATGGAGGGCGAGGTCCCGGTCTGGCTAAAGGTGCAGTTCTATGATATCACCGTCCTGGAGGAGGTGGTCTCGCTTGGCCATAATACCATCGTGTTTTCCCGAACCCCAGATGCGCGCGTACTTCAGCCGGTGAGAGAAGTCTTTGTGCACCTCGGCCGCTGCGTCCGCCAGGGTGCTGCCTCGCTCCAGGATTATCGGATCGGTCAGGTCCGGCTTGTTACCAGGGGTCTTGGTATAGACGCGGATTATATCCAGCATTTCGTAGATTCGCCGCCTTAACTCTTCCAGACCGGTACCCTCTCGGGCAGAAATGCCCACTAGAGGTACTTGGCCTTCATAGCGGGCCTGCAGGGCTTGGTAGCTTTCCCCGGTGCCCGGCATGTCTACCTTGTTGGCCGCGGTAAGTGTCTTGGTCTTATCTTGACCGAGTTCGATTCTCTTGCTCGCCAGTTGTGTCACGATGGCTTCCATCTGGTTTAGTGGGGCGTCGGTCAGGTCAACCACAATCAGCAGGCCGTCGGCCCGTCTTATCGTGTTGGGTAGCCATGGTTCAATAAACTGGGGGGTAAGGGGTGGGGTATCAACTAACTGGATTTTTATATTCTCGAAGTCCATCATACCTGGGCTGGCGCTGTGGGTGGTAAAGGGGTACTCCGCCACCACCGGTGAGGCGCCGGTCATGCTGGCAATAAGCTGGGATTTGCCGGCGTTGGGCAAACCGATGACGATAACCTGAGCGGCCCCCTCCTTTTCAATAACCATAGAGGCGCGCTGGGTCGCCGACTTTCTCTCCGAATCCTGGGTCAGCTTGGCGATTTTCCGTCTCAAGTCCGCCTTGAGATGGTCGGTGCCTTTGTGCTTGGGCATTATCGCCAGCATTTCCTCCAGGGCGGCAATCTTGTCGTCGTTGTCTTTCGCCGACCGGTACCTTTTTTCGGCTTCGAAATATTGTGGTGGTAAATTAGCTGGCATGGCTATACATACTGCTTTATTTTTTCGGCCAGGCCTTGGTTCATGCCGCCGGTGGCGGCCAGTTCGGCGACGGAAGCGTCGCGGATGGCCTGAATGGAGCCGAAGCGCCGGAGCAGGGCATGTTTGCGTTTGGCACCGATTCCGGGCACAGAATCGAGGACCGAGGCAAAAGTCTCCCGTGTGTGCCTCTGGTGATGATAACCCAGGGCGAAACGGTGTGCCTCGTCCCTGACTCGCTGCAGCAACTGCAACCCCGGTGACTGCCGGGGTAGGATTATTGGCCGCGCCCGGCGGGGCAAGAAAATCGCCTCGTCTTCCTTGGCTAGGCTGGCAACTGGCACTGAGGGGATGCCGGCCGCCTCCATTACGGTTCGGGCGGCATTAAGCTGCCCCTTGCCGCCGTCAATAAGGACAAGGTCGGGCCGGATTGCCCAGCCATTGGCGGCATCGACGGCCCGCTTGAAGCGGCGCTGTAGCACCTCCTGGAGCATGGCATAGTCATTGGCGCCGGATACGGTCTTGATACGGAAGCGGCGGTAATGGGCCGGTTTCGGACGGCCCTGCTCGAAGACCACCATGCTGCCCGCCGCCGCTGTCCCCTGGATGTTGGAGATATCGTAGCCCTCGATGCGGGCCGGCACTGCCGGCAGTTCAAGCTCCTTTTGAATTTCGGTTAAGGCAGCTTCGAGAACAGTCTTTTGCTGTTTTATTCTGGACTGCTCTAGACCCTGCCGGGCGTTTTCGACGGCGATATCGACCAGCTGTTTTTTACTGCCCCGTTGGGGCACCAGAATACGGACCCGGCTTCCCCGCTTGCCCTGCAGCCAGTCCTCAACAATCGCCCGGTCTTCCAGCGGGTACTGAAGCAGCAGCCGCGGTGGTATATAGGGGCTGGAGTCGTAGAACTGTTTGACAAAACTGGTCATGATTATTTGCGGCTCTTCGTACCGGGTACCCCGCAGGGTGAAACTCTCCCGTCCGATTAGCTTGCCACCGCGGATGAAGAAGACCTGGGCACAGGTCTGGTCGCGGTCACTAGCCAGGGCGATAACATCCTGCTCGCCGCTGAGCTTGATGGCTATTTTCTGGCCTTCAATAACGTCCCTGGCCGCCTGGACTTGGTCCCTCAGGATGGCCGCCTTTTCAAAGTTCAGCGCCTCGGCCGTCTGCTGCATTTCGTTCTCAAGCTTACGTAGGACACTTTCCTGCTTACCTTCTAAGAATAAAATAAGGTCTTTTATTACCTTGTTATATTCCTCGCTGCTGACGGCGCCGATGCAGGGGGCCAGGCAGTTATTAACATAATATTCGAGGCAGGGGCGGGAATCACGGCCGGTGATATTCCGGGAGCAGGAGCGGAAGGGGAATACTCTCCTGATTACTTTCAGGGTCTGGCGTAAAGACCGGGCACTGGCAAAGGGGCCGAAGTAGCGTGCCCCATCTTCCAGCAGGCGGCGGGTGACCTGCACTCGAGGCCAGTCCTCAGCAGTATCTATCTTGAGATAGGGGAAGGTCTTGTCGTCCTTGAGCCTCACATTATAGGGCGGATGATGCCTCTTTATCAGGTTCAGTTCCAGGATAAGTGCCTCGTGCTCTGATGCGGTAAGGAAGAAGTCAATATCATTAACCTGGGCTACCATCCTTTCCAGCTTGGGGGTTAGTTTCTGGCCGGGCGCAAAGTATGACCTCACCCGATGGCGGAGGCTGGCTGCCTTACCCACGTAGAGAATATCCCCCTGGGTATTCTTCATCAGGTAAACACCGGGGCCGGTGGGCATATTGTCCAGTTGCTCGGTTATGACGCTGTTTTTCAAGCCGATACTCCGCATTGGTATCAGATTAATTTTAGCATAGCCTGTATACTTGATAAAATATTTATGTTAAAATATAGTATTATGTTAAAGTACCATAATCTGGTATGTGAGGAGGCGCGGTGAGAGAGGCTATTGAGAACTTTCTGAATTATCTCAGGGTGGAGAAGGGCTTTTCCGAGAATACCATAGAGGCTTACCGTAATGACCTCAATCAGATGGCTGATTTTGCCGAGGGAGAGGCTGCCCGTCGGGGAAAGAGCGCATCTTGGGGCGGTTTTGGCCGGGAGGAGATGCTCAGCCATTTGCTCAACCTGAAGGAGAGGAACTATGCAGCCACTACCATGAGCCGGAAGGTGGCCGCGGCCAAGACTTTCTTTGCCTTTATGGCTGCCGAGGGCAGGATAAGGGAAAACCCCACCGTCAATATTCATTCACCAGCGGTGGGCAAATCATTACCCAAACCCATTTCCATAAGCGAGGTGCGACGTTTGCTGGAGCAGCCGGCCAAGCAGTCAACGCTGGAGGCCAAACGGGACGAGGCGATGCTGCAGTTGCTTTACGCCAGCGGCATGAGGGTAAGCGAACTGATAGCTCTGGACGTAGGAGACGTTAATACCACGGAAGGTTATGTCCGCTGCTTTGGCAAAGGACATAAAGAGCGGCTTATTCCGATTCATAAATCGGCGGCCCTGTCCGTAGCGAAATATCTCGAGGAGACGCGTCCGCAAATGGCGCATACCACCGATGAAAAGGCCATGTTTCTTAACCGCCGTGGGGAGCGGCTGACGCGGCAGGGTTTCTGGCAGAAGATAAAGGAGTACGCCAAAGCGGCCAATCTGTCGGTTGAAATTACGCCTCATACCTTGAGACATAGCTTCGCCACTCACATGTTGAGCGGTGGGGCCGACCTGCGTTCTGTTCAGGAACTTCTGGGACATGCTAATATTTCCACCACGCAGGTATATACCCATCTTACCTCGGACCACATTCGCCGCAGTTATGAAGAATCCCATCCCAGGGCCAAATAGAACTAATAATGTAAATCCGTAACCGGTAACCACAGGAGGTTAAATGCCAGGTAAATCACGGCGGGGCCACGGCAAGCAATCGGCGCGGGGAAAGAAAAGACGCCATATCGTGACCAGCGCTGCTCCGCCGCCGGTAACACCCAGAGAGTATCGACCGGATGTGTCGGCTCCGGCCTTAATGGTTAAGAGGGCTTCGCCGGAGGCCTCGTCTGGTATACAGTACCCCGATATAATGATGGAGCTGCGCAGAATTGGCATCCTGGCGGGGATAATGCTGGCCATTCTCGTTATCTTGGTGCTGGTTCTGCCGTGACCTTATCTTTACGGTAAACGCTGGCTATGGACTTCGAAGCGGCGAGGGCCTGGTTGTTCCAGCACCTTGATGCTGAGATTGAAGATAAACGGGTGCTGGCAGCAATGTCTCGTGTTCCCCGGGAGCGCTTCGTGCCGCTAGAGCAACAATCAATGGCCTATGACGACCGTCCGCTACCCATCGGTTTGGACCAGACGATTTCACAGCCGCTTATCGTCGCCCTTATGACCGAGGCACTGGAACTAACCGGTGACGAGAAAGTGCTCGAGGTAGGCACCGGCAGCGGCTACCAGGCAGCCATTCTTGGCGAACTGGCCCGGCACGTAGTTACTACTGAGCGCCTGCCAGTGCTGGCAGAGTCGGCCCAAAAAACACTGCGTAACCTGGGCTATAATAATATAGAGGTGAAAATAGCTGAAGAGACACTGGGCTGGACCGAGGGGGCGCCTTATGATGCTATCGTGGTCACTGCCGGAGCGCCCCGGGTACCGTCCGAATTGCTGTTACAATTGAAAATAGATGGCCGTATGGTGATTCCGGTGGGTTCGCGTTATTTGCAGGAACTGTATAAAATAACCAGAGGCCAAAAGCGGAACGTAGTTAAGAATTTGGGCGGCTGCCGCTTTGTCTCTCTTATCGGCCGGGATGCCTGGGAAGAATGAAAGAAAAAAAGGAGGCTAATTTATGGATGTGCTGAAGGCAATTGAGACCAGAAGAAGTATAAGGAAGTATCGCCCTGACCCGGTTGATAATGAAACGGTCGAGCGTGTCCTAGAGGCGGCGCGCTGGGCTCCGTCCTGGGCTAACACTCAGTGCTGGCGATTCATCGTGGTGCGGGATGTTGACATAAAGAATAAGCTGGCCGATACATTAATCGGGGTGACGGGGAAAGCGGGGCAATCGCTGCAGGTCGGCCCGAACGGCGAGCCCGTAGCACCAATGAAGGGGGTAGCCCAGCGACCCAATAAGGCGGCTGAGGCTATCCGAGACGCGCCGGTGGCCATTGTTGCCTGTGCTGAGCTGGGCAAAACCGGATACTATACCAAGGACCCGGGGGAGGCGGTTACCGATAAGGGGGACTGGTTTATGTTTGACGTGGCCCTGGCGATGCAGAACCTGGTACTGGCCGCCCATTCACTGGGGCTGGGTACAGTGCACGTTGGTGCCTTTGATGCCAAAAAAGTAGCTGAGCTTCTGGCGGTACCAAGAGGGTTTGCCGTTGTTGAAATGACGCCTCTCGGCTATCCTGACGAGCAGCCAACAGCAAGAAAGAGAAAAGAACTCGCCGAGATTATGTCTTACGAAAGGTTTACGGTAAGCTAGGCTGCCTTCATAAGTACAGTTCAGCGGCTTTTTCTTCTCCGGAACAGGGGGATAAGCCATAGGAACGCGATGATACCGAAAGCCAGGAAAGGTGTTGATGAAGAACCGCCGTCGCCTGATTCAGTAATCGCGACCGAGGGGGCCGGGGCCGGTTTTAGTGGAGTTATTGCCTCCGCGGAGATTTCGTAGGCTGCCAGCGGGACATTTATAAAATCTTTGGGGGCCCAGCCCAGAGGATTGTTCTTGCCGGTCGCCTCTGCCCAGACCCAGCCTGACTCACCGTCTATTTCAAAAACGGCATTTGCCTTCCTGTAGTCGGGCAGATAGACCAGGCTGGCCGTGTGTTCTTCGCCAACGGCTATCGCTGAGCGGTAACCGGCACCTTTATACATAATGGCCAGCAAAACGGCGCTATCCTCACAATCGCCATAGCCAACGCCCTTTTCGTTGATAGCCAGCGCCAGTTCATCGGCATTCTGGGCAAATTCTTCGTAGCTGAACTGGTCAATATCGGGAGTGTAGGTGACTCTATCACGGACGAAATTAAATATTGCCTCAGCTCTCTGTCGCTGGTCAGGGTATTTGCTGGCAAACTGCCGGCCCATCTCGTAGGCAAGGTCGGCGTTTTCTCCCAGGCTTTCAAAGGCTATGGCCGGGCGGAAGCCAGTCTCCGATATTTGATAGAAGCCATCGTTACCGTAGGCCCTGGTGCGGCAGAGGTCCCAGTCGTCAAATAAATCACCATCACTTTCCTGTAGACCGGACGAAGGCGTCGCCAGTACGTAGCCAGTAGCTGCTGCTACCGACAACAGGACCAGTATCAGACATAGCAAAACTTTAAATACTTTCATAGCGGTGCGGTCAAGGCAGCGTTAAGTATCAGACCCAGAAAGACGAGGTAGCCGAAGACGTAGACCCCGACGGCTTCCGGGCTCTGGTTAATATTGAGAAACGGTATCTTAGGAGTGAGCTTATCGACGATGCGAAAAAGGGCAATGGATATAAGCAGACTTATCAGGAAGCTTATGGCCAGTACCCCCCAGGTTCTGAAATCAAAGATATAGCCCAGTATCGGTGTCACCACCGCCGTGAGCGCAGTAACGGAGCCGTGGATGACAAGGCCGACCAGAATAAAAAAGCCGGCAATGAACAGTCCGGTAGCTATCGGGCTCTCTCCTATGCGCTGGCGCTTGTGGATATGCGGGGAAAGGGCGTCCAGTATTCTGATGCCCAGCCAGGCCAGAAAGGTCGAGATTAGGGCCAGCAATACGACCTTGGCCAGCCATATTAGAACTATAACCCAGTATGGGACAGCCAGACCCAGCTCATTCATTTTGGATGCCTCCTTGTTGGCCTGATGACATAAGAATTATAATGGCGGTAGATCATGGTTTCAAGCATATTATAATTAGCATAATATTATGCCAATTATGCCAGTTGCGGCTTGACTGCATATTGGCGGTGAGTTCGGGGTAACCGACCGGTTAGTGCTATAATTAACGGGAAGGTTTTCAATTGCATCAATCGGGCACAGTTCATCGGATGACGGGCAGATTAATAGCCGCGGTGGTTACCACAATATGTGAGGAAGCGATCATCGCCGGTGTGGTAATATGGGGTTTACCCCGGCTGGACATTCACCTGCCCTTGAGTGTGCTTATTGCCATAATGGTCGTCTGGGCGGTAAACTCGATAATCTTTTACCGTATTGGCAGCCGGGCCTTGAGGAGACGGCCGGTCTCCGGGTTGGGTAGCGTAGTTAACGATATCGGCAAAGTGGTTAATCCGCTGACACCCGACGGTGTGATCAAGATAAAGGGTGAACTCTGGGAGGCGAAATCGGCCGGTGATCACATAGGTGCTGGTGAAAACGTCATGGTAGTGGAACAGGATGGACTGAAGGTTACCGTTGTCAGGGCAGCCAGTTCCAAGGACAAAAGCCCGCAGTAATAAGCAAAGTCTACCAGTGTCAGTTGAGGTGGTGACCGCAACACTGATTCGCCTGCTGGATGTCTGGAAGGCGTCTAGGGCCAGAGTGCCCGTGCCACGTCTTCCAGTCCCAGTTCCTGAAGCTTATTCTTATTTGGCTTTGTCGTCTTGAGGTCCCAGTTCATGGCCGCCAGATACTCTTTATCCAGGGTGTCCTCGTCAATTGTAATCCCGGCCAGAGGTCCCTCTTTGTGCGGCGGCTGGCCGATTACCCTGGGAGAGACTTTGAACTCCAGCGGGTTTAGTCCCTCGCGAACATTAAAAGCCTGCCGGAGGTTGGCAATCCTCTCCCCGGTCTTGAGCAGCTCTTTATTGGTTATGTCCCAGCCGGTGACCGCGCCCATGAACTCGGCGATAGCGTCAACACTGGGAAAGGCCCAGTACACGAACAGGCATGTCCCGGCACAGACCAGGGCATGGTGGAAGCTGCTACCTAGCTTGCGCGCTTCACCCCGGCCGGCAAAGGAACGGTGGTCGAATCTGGGCAGCAGTCCTGAAGGATGTGATGGTGCCTCCGACAGTTCTGAACCCACAAAATGACGCCCGGGAGTCGGGTCCATCCGGTAGCTGGTGGCGTAGTGGAACGACCCTTTCGGGTCATGGGCCGGCAGCTCCTGCCCGTGAATATGTATGGCGTATTTTTCGGCACCTTTGCCGAGCTTCTCGGCGGCTACCCTAGCGCCATCGGCCAAGACAGCGCCGAAGCCTTCCCGCTTGGCCAGTTTTTCGGTCATGGCCACGATGGCCTGGTGGTTCCCCCAGGTCATCTCGATACCGTCGGTATCTGCCTTGCTAATAAGTCCTGTCTCAAAACATTCAATGACCATGGCAATGGTAGCCCCGGCCGAGATGGTGTCAATCCCATAGCGGTCACAGATGTCGCCCGCCTTGATTATCGAATCAATGTTGCTGTTGAGGCAGTTGGTGCCGAACATAGCTATCGTTTCATACTCCGGTCGGCGTGTCCCGGCCTCATATTGATACTCGCCGACCCCTGCCTTCGTCTGCCCCCCACAGGCGATGGGGCACCGGTAACAGGCAAATTTCTTCAGCTGGCGCTCGATTAGGGCCTCGGCGCCGATGGGTGTAGCATCGGGGAAGTCAACAACTCCTATCCCCCCCCAGTTTTTGACCGGCGAATCGCCAGTCTCTATACCCGGAACAACGAGGAAAGGCGTGCCCAGCGGCTTTAACCAGACGATATGCCCCCCCAGCTTGCCCTGGTGCTCTTTTCTCAGTTCCTTCACTCTGCGTTCGTCGGCAACCGGGACTTTCATATTGCCCTTCACCGCCACCGCCTTGAGTTTCTTGGCGCCCATGACGGCACCCAGGCCAGAACGGGCGGCCGTTCTGCTCCGGTTAATAACCGCGGAGATTAGGGAGAGGTTTTCCCCCGACGGGCCGATGGCGGCGACTTCCACATCCTTGCCCAGTTCCGATTTGAGCATGTCCTCAGTCTGTCGGGTGTCCTTCCCCCAGATATGGGCGGCATCTTTTATCTCGGCTTTGCCGTTATCAATAAAGAGGTAAACCGGCTTTTGTGATGTGCCGGTGAAAAAGACGGCATCGTAGCCGGCAAACTTCAGGTAAGCGCCGAAATAACCACCGGCATTGGCATCACCCCAGCCGCCGGTGAGCGGTGATTTTCCAACGATAGTGAACCTTGTCCCCGAAAGGGCATCGGTGCCGGTAAACGGGCCGGTAAGAATACCAAAGGTATTTTCTGGCCCTAACGGGTCAACACCGGCCTTCTGGCGGCTGAAAAGTATTCTGGCCCCGATACCATAGCCCCCGATATACTCGCGGGCCAGTTCCTCATCGAGCACCTCGTCCTTTAGCTCGCTTCGGGAAAGGTCCACCATCAGCATCTTACCCATATAACCCCTTGCCATAGTTGCCCTCCGTACTTCGTCTATCGATACTCCCGGCAGGATTGACCGGGATATTTCGTAACCCTATGCCGGCAGTCTGACGTTGCCTTTTTCAAGTTCGTCCAGGATAATTTCGGTAGTCCACCTAGCCGTTTGCATAATGGTGCAGCCACGCGTTATACCCAGAAACTCTTTGCTCATCTCGTCGCTAGTCAGGTCCCAAGCTTTACCGAAATATTTCCGCTGCACATCCTTGCAAAGTATGGATCCGTATTCCCGGAAATATCTATCCAGAATGGTATTACGGATGATAGTACAGCCAGCCCGTAAAACGCTGTCATCCTGGCCTTCTCGTTGAATCCCCAGGGCCAGGCCAATGATAATGGCGCTGCTGGCTACAGCGCCGCAGGTGCCTTCCCCGGTCATGCTAACCCCGGCGGTGAGGATGCATATCCCGGAAAAGAGCCTGTCCTCCATATCCGGCGGGATAAGTTCCAGACCACCCCATCTCAGGGCATCGATTATAGCCAGAAAAGTGCACTGACCGCAGCCCTTGTATTTTGCCTCGTATTCTATCCCCAGTTCCTCGGCTTTATTGATAATCTCGTTTTTTGACTTCTTAAGTTTGAACATGGCTTTTCCCTTCCCTTTAGTTCTTTGGCTTTGCCGGTGACGCTGCTGGTAAGCACGGCGAAGCCGGTCTGTCTCTGTCTTAAACGGATTTTAAAAGAGGATAATTCCTTATCGGGCTTAAGGAAATCTATATTACTGGACGGTCCCTGTCAAGTAGGCAGATACTTTACATATCATTGGGCAATCCCAAATCACAGAAAATATCAAGGACATTATAGAAAATATTATATTGCAATCTGCCTTTTGTCGTGTTAAATTGCGGCTTAGTCAGCGCTTGGCGGGCTGTCTTAACATATTGCCATTAGAAATAACGCCTTTTTACATAATCATCGGGCAGTTTAATAATTAACCCCATAAGCAGACTTGGTTTTCAAGAATGGTAAAGGAGAGGGAAGTGTCGTCAGTGTTAAAGGATAAAGTAGCTATTATAACGGGAGCCGGCCGGGGCATCGGGCGGGCATTCGCTCTGAGGTTCGCTGAAGAGGGTGCCAGGTTACTACTGCCAGACATCAGTCGGGAAAGGGCGGAGAGCACGGCAGAGGAGATAATGGCCAAGGGCGGGCAGGCGGTGGCCATGGAAACCGACATCTCGGATGAAGGTGCCACCGGAAAGGTGGCCGAGCAGGTTGTGCGGCATTACGGTAAGGTGGATATCCTCGTTAACAATGCCGCAATATGGTACGGGCTCAATATAACAGACTGGGATGCCTGGACGGTAGCCGATTGGGACCGCATATTTGCCGTAAACGTACGCGGTACCTGGCTGTGCTGTAAAGCAGTTGCCCCGCTGATGATAAAGCAGTCCCGGGGAAAGATTATTAATATGGCTTCTAACGTCGCCAGAGTCCCCGCGGCGAAGTTGTTTTTACCGTATTCCTGCAGCAAGGGAGCGGTTTACACGTTAACCCATGCCCTGGCCAGGGCGCTGGGTCCCTCCGGTATTAACGTTAATGCCATTGCCCCGGGGTACACGGCTACTGAAGCCAGTCTGGGCCAGAAGGATAGTCAAAAAACGTTCGAGCTGGCCACTGAGGAGCAGTCATTTCAGAGATCCGAGCAGCCCAGCGACCTGCTGGGTACAGCCGTATTTCTGGCTTCAGCAGAATCGGATTTCATCTCGGGACAGGTCATCTACGTTGACGGTGGCACGGTGATGCTATGAAGGACAGGCCGGTTTCCTGAAGAAGAAATCAGTGAACTCAGTGTCAGTGTTGCCGTCAGACATTGAAAATTCGGGTAATTTACCTGCTTTATAGTGTCCTTTTTTATCTCTATTCGCTGCCTCAGAATATCCGGCTATTGTCCTGCCGTCTTATCTGTATGATGTAGTATAATGAAAAAGTGCCATTCTTTGTAGCTAGAAGCAAGGTACGGGAGAGAAATGGTGGGGGAGCAGCATAGTCTAAAAATATGGGACGAAACGCCTGGTTTTGATTACATCGCCGAGGTTGACCTGCCGTCCATGCATACCTGGTTCCTTGACCGGGCGCACAGCGTGCCACCGTTAACGCCTCTGTTTGCGTGGCATTGGGCGAGATACTGCAGTCACGGGCTGAAGGTCGCCTGCACCGAGTTGAGTACCCCCATGTGCAAAGGATGGGAGATCCGTGTTCTAGACGGCAGTATCTACTGTGCCCTTCATATAGTGAGAGAACAGGAAGAGATTGACCAGCGCCGGGTCAAATTTCGCCGGGCGATGCGTCCCTGGCTTGATAACTTCGATGGCCTCTGGTCTGGTCATAAGCAGGAACTGCTGAGCATTTACCAACGGCTCCGGGATTTAGATGTCGATAAGGCCACCAACCTAGAGCTGTACCACCACCACTACGATTTAATGCAAGCCTATATGAGGATGTGGGAAATCCACTTCCTGGGGATGTATGCCTCATTTAATGCCTGGTTAGTATTTGAGAAGATAACCAAGGAGCGTTTTGGCCTGACCGACCGGGAGCCCGAGTTCCAGGACATGATGCGCGGCTTTGACAACAAGATATATCAGGCGGACAGGAAGATGTGGGAGTTTGCCCAGCTTGCCATAGAGATGAATCTGGAGGACGTCTTCAGGGAAAATGTTCCTGAGGTTGTCGTTAGCAAGCTCCGGCGTTCAAAAAAGGGTAGAGACTGGTTCAATAAGTTCCGATTATATATGGAGACTGATGACGTAGGTGGCTGGCGTATGCGGCGCTTCACTGATTTCACTGAACCATACTGGCTGGAAGACCTGGCTACCCCTATAGCCCTGGTGAAGGACTATATAACGAGGGGTGCCAGCTATGACCTGGAGGCAATAAGGGCCGGGATGGTCAGGAAGAGGGAGGCATCAATAGCTGCTTTCCTAGCCCGTGTGCCAGCGAAAGATAGGGGCCTTTTCGAGAAGACGCTGCGGTTGGCGGGTAAGGTAAGCTCGTACAATGAGGAACACGACCTGTACTGTGAATTGATGTCGCAGGCGCTTATGCGCCGCGGCTATCTGGCAATGGGCAGGAGACTCGCCCGGAAAGGGACGATTGACATCCCTGAGGATGTTTTTATGTTGAACCCGGAGGAGATAGACCGGGTGATGATGGTCCCTGAGGCGCATGATATGCGCTGGGTAACAAGGAGGCGGCGGGCTGCCTGGACGGAGTGGCACCGGAACTCCACTCCCCCATTCTTCCTGACCGACCGGGCCAGTATTGACGATGCCATAATGATGGATATTATTCCTTCGGGGGATGTCATTGCTATAAAGGCGGTCATTGGCGAAATGCCCCAGCCGAGTCCGGAGCTGAAGGCTGACCTGTGGGGTATCTGTGGCTGTCCCGGAGAGGTTGAAGGAACCGCCCGCGTGGTGTTTGTATACGAGGACCTAAAGGAGGTGAATCCGGGCGATATCCTGGTCTGCCCGGCCGCCAACCCCGCCTGGACACCGGTCTTCGGCATAGTCGGCGGCGTCATCACCGATACCGGTGGAACCCTGTGCCATGCCGCAATTATCGGTCGGGAGTATGGTTTGCCTACCATTGTGAATACACGGCAGGGCACCTCACTCATTAAATCAGGGCAGCGCATCAGGATGGATGCGACCAATGGGTCTATCTATCTTTTATGATGGAGACACTGGTGATAGCATACTGTAATGGGCACCGGTGTGGGCCGGCGAGTTCCAGGCAACGTTTTACGGTTGTGTCGGGGAGGGCAGTCTAGCCATGAGCCTTAAATTCTTCTATGACAAGGTGGATAAACCGCTCTGCCAGGGGATGCACGGGAGCATCGCTGCGGAGGAGAGCGTCTACCCCGACCGTTATGTCATTAGCCAGTGGCAGTGCTTTCAGCCGTCCCTCCGCGATTTCCTTTCCCACCGCCTTTATATGGTATAGACCTACCCCCTTACCGCTCTCAACAAGACTCAGGCCCCATTCCAGACTGTTCACCTCTACGATTACGGAGGGAGGCACTTCGAGCCCCTCGGCTTGGAACTTGTTTAGGATAATCTGGCGTGTCGCTGAAGTCTCCGGTCCCGCAACCAGGGGGTAACCACTGAGGTCGGCCAGCTCAATTCGTTCTTTGGTGGCTATGGGACTGGATGGGGAGGCCACTAGCACCAATTTTTCACCGGCTGCGATGGTGATGGTTCTTAGTTTAGAATTTTCGTAGTCCATCCTGACGACTATACCAAGGTCGACTTGAGAACTTAGCACGTCTTCGACGATCTCTAAGGAAGAAGCACTCCTGACTATCAGTTTCACATGAGGGTAGAGTTCATCGAATTCGGCCGCTGCTGAAGCGATGCTGGAACTGAAAGTGGCCGCTATGCCAACGCGAAAGCTAGCCTCTCTGAGATCTTCAAGATATTTCTCGGCGCTGGTCACCTGCTGGTAGATTTCTTTAACGTATCGGAAGAGGCCAGCACCAGCATTGGTAAGGGTCACTTTTTGCCGCCTAACGTCGAGCAGTTTGAGGCCAACACTCTTCTCTAGTGACCTGATGTGGTAAGTTACCGTCGGCTGAGTAAGGCAAAGTTTATCGGCAGCGGCGGTAATGCTACCTTCACTGGCCACGAAATAAAAAACTATAAGGCTATGAAGATCCACCTTGGGCGGGATCATGGCCATTTACCTGCTGAGGTCAACACTGGTACTTTACTCCTGATATGCCTTTCGTCTATGATATCATAGAAAAATTTGTATTGAAATATAACACGTGCCGTGTTAATTTGCAAGCGGGTCATTGTAGTCCGAAATAACATTTCGGGTTGATGTATTATGACATGAGCGCTCTTTTTATATAAATATTTTCGGACTCGCGGAAGCATGGCTGTTAGTTTGCAGTGAGGGGAGGTGGCGCTGATTTAGACGTTACGGAAGAAATTCATTTAAAAAAGGAGGTTAATAATGAGGAATAAATCAATAATGTTCATGGTTAGTCTGTTGCTGGTTCTAGTGTTGATGGCATTGTCTCTGTTTGTTGCCTGTCCCGCGCCTGCCAAAGATAAAATCGTGGTTGGTATGTCACGTCCTCTCTCGGGACCGCTCGCCATTATCGGTGACTCGGCATTCAGGCCAATCTACGAGACATGGGTTCCCATGGTCAATGCCGACGGCGGGATATATATGAGTAAGTATGGCAAGTACCTACCTATAGAGTTAAAGATATATGATGACAAGAGTGACGTGGGCACGATGACTAGGCTGACGGAGAAGCTGATTCTGGAGGACAAGGTTGACTTTCTGTGGCCCGCCTGTGGCACCTCCTTTGTCTTTGGGCAAGCCCCTATCGCCAATAAGTACGGGTATGTACTGGTGACCGCCGAGGGTGGTGCCACGACTATCAAAGAAGCGCTTCCCAGTCTACCCTACCTGTTCGTCAGCCTGAGTTTTTCCGACTGGTATGAGGTACCGGTCCTGGCTGGAATTCTTGCCGAGCAGGGTGTCAAGACAGCCTATGTAGTGTACATTGCTGACCTCCACGGCATAGAGTACTCTGGTGTATTCGGCATTGAACTGCCGAAAAAGGGAATTCAGATAGTTGGCAATGTGAGCGTCCCCCCCGACCTTAAGGACTTCGCCCCCGTAATAACGGATGCCATGAATTCCGGTGCTGATGCCTTCCTGTGTGAGGGCTATCCCGACCAGGTTCTCCCGGCTATGGGGACATCAATAGCACTTGGCTATAACCCCAAGGTCTGGCTGGGCGGCCCCGGAGCCAATTTTGGGTTTTTCCATACCGCGTTTGGGCCAGCGGTGGAGGGAGTAACGTGTTGGGCTGTCGCCAACCGCAAAACGTCTCCCGCCATGAAAGAGATGTATGATTTGCTCTACGAGGGCAAGCCCGAAGATGTCCACGACTGGTGGGGACATCCGCTCTACTGGGCGTCACTGGACATCTGGAAGGCGGCGGTAGAGAAGGTGGGCAGCACTGACCAGGATGCATTAAGAGAAGTACTGGCTACCACGAAGCTTGATACAGTTCTGGGACCGACCTGGTTCACGATGTTCGGTGATGGCGGTGGACTTATGGCGTATGAAAGCCATACCGGGGAGGTCGGTCAGTGGATAAACGGGGAGTTAGAAGTCGTAGGATATACCGGAATTGAGGAAACACTCCCGAATTACAAGGCTACTGCCGATTTTGTGTATCCCAAGCCGCTGTGGCCGGCACCAGCAGAATAAACATGAATTGTATTGAAACTTTAATAGTGAAATAATAGAGCAGGCTGTCTAGTAAGGCCTAATTATAAAGTATATACACGATTGTGATATTTTACTTTACATCTAGACAGCCTGCGTCTGTAATTACCAAGGCAAGGAAATTACTAATATGCTTGTGTCAGCCCTGAATATAGTGATTAATGGTTTGTTGCTGGGCGGCCTCTATGCTCTGGTTGCCATGGGACTCAACCTGCAGTATGGGGTTGCCCGGGTGCTGAACATAGCCCATGGCGAATTTATTATGCTCGGCGCTTTCATCACCTGGGCGATGTATACTAAGTTCGGGATTAATCCGCTGCTTTCTATAGTGATTGTCGGTCCTATTGTATTCATAATCGGTTTCATAATCCAACGGACTTTGTTCACTAGCCTAAGAACCTCAGCACCATCACAGCCTGCCTTTGAGGGTAGTTCTATGTTGGCCTCTTTCGGCCTCCTCTTTATAATTCAAAATGTGGCTTTAATCATATGGGGCGGTGATATGAGGGCGTACTCATATTATAACTTCGGCATCAATCTTGGGGGTGCCGTATTCGCTGCCAATCGTTTGATAGCCCTTATCTTTGCGGTTGTCATAGGTATAGCTTTCTATATCTTTCTAGTCCGCACCCGTATTGGCAAAGCCATCAGGGCCGCCGCTGAAGACCCGACTACGGCGGGAATCATGGGGGTAAACATTAACCTGGTGCTGGCTTTATGCTTTGGCCTGGGGGCGGTAATGGCTGGTCTGGCCGGCGTATTCCTAAGTATGTGCTTTCCCATTTATCCGGTTATGGGTCTGGAATATCTAATAATTACCCTTATCGTGGTTGTATTAGGCGGGTTGGGCAGTATCCCGGGCAGTTTCATCGGCGGTTTCATCCTTGGTCTTATCGGCAGCGCAGTAAGCTCTTGGCAACCATCACTGGCGCTGGCTGCCTATTATTTTATCTTTATGCTTCTGCTCATAATAAGGCCGAAAGGCATTTTAGGTAAGTAGGGAAATGGATATTATCCGCGGCGTCTTTAAAATGCCTCGTTTATGGTGGCTAATCAGTCTTATCTTATTAGTCCTGCTGGCTACTTTACCTTTATATGGCTCAGCTTATACCGTCATACTAATAACTGCCATCATCATGTATGTCATCCTTACCGTAAGCTGGACGATGTTTTTCGCCCCTACCGGTTATTTGTCACTGGCGACAGCGGCATTTTTCGGTATAGGCATATATACCATGGCCATATTGGGGGAACAATTACCCCTGCTTCCCGCAGTAATAGCCGGTGGTCTGGTCAGTTTCGTAGTTGCCCTTATCGTTGGCGCGATAACCTTGAGGCTTAGGGGCGTATATTTTACTATATTTACTTTCGGACTAGTTGAGCTCATCAAGCACCTGCTTCTCTTTTGGGAGATAAATGTCACCGGGACGCGTGGAAGATTCGTTGTCCTGGAAAATAACAACACTATTTTTGGGGTCATACTGGGTATCTTTGTGGTGCTAATGCTCACCTATTATTTATTAAGGCGCTCGAAATATGGCTTAGCTCTGCGGAGTATCGGTGAGAACGAGGAGGCTGCGGCCCATCTGGGTGTTAATGTGAACCTGCTGAAAGTGTTCACCTTTGCTCTTAGCGCTTTCTTTATGGGAGCGGCTGGAGCCATTATGGCGACAAGATGGACATATGTTGACCCATACGTCGCCTTTAATGTGCTCCACTCTTTTCTGCCGGTTTTGATGGCCATATTTGGCGGCATGAGTCAGCTCTACAGCCCGATAATAGGCGCGGTTATTTTCGCCTATATAGAAGAACAACTGCTAACCAGGTTCCCTGAATATTTCATGCTCATTTTTGGCGTTATACTGGTGGTTGCTATACTATACCTGCCGAACGGACTGGTCGGTCTGGTACGGAAGTGGTGGCAAAAAGGTTTGAGGGAGGAAAATGTCAATTCTTGAAGGTGAAGGGGTAACCAAGTATTTCGGTGGCCTGGCAGCGGTTTCTGATGTCGACTTCCACGTTGACCAGAGCGAAATCGTTGGCCTGATCGGCCCCAACGGGGCCGGTAAAACAACCCTGTTTAATACTATATCGGCGGCAATCGCCCCCCGCCCGGGAGTGATACGGTTTAAAGGCAAAAGGATTACCGGCTTAAAGCCGTATCAGGTTTGCCGGATGGGCATAGCCCGAACGTTCCAATCGGTTAAGGTCTTTAATAATATGCCGGTTTTTGAGAATGTACGCCTGGGCTCATTTTTCGGGACGGCGACTAGGATGTCTTCCGCGGAGTCGGCAAAGGAAGCTGAGGAGTTATTGGATTTTGTCGGGCTATCGGCGATGAATACGACCTTGGCCGGAGACCTGACCCTGGTCAATCAGAAAAGGCTGGAAGTGGCTAGGGCGCTGGCTACCAAACCGGAACTATTATTAATCGATGAATTGATGGCAGGATTAAACAACACTGAAGTAGCCCAGGCTATGAAGCTGGTGACCAGCATCCGGGATAAGGGAATTACCATTTTCATGATTGAGCATGTCATGAAGGCCATAATGGGCGTATGCGACCGAATTATGGTGCTCCACCATGGTGTGAAGATTGCCGAAGGAACGCCCCAGCAGGTAGCCACCAGCCAGACAGTTGTTGAGGTATACTTGGGAGAGTAGACCTATGTTGGATATTAACCATTTAGATACTTTCTACGGTAAGGCTCAGGCTTTATGGAACATTTCTTTAAGCGTCGATAAAGGAGAAATAGTGGCCTTGGTTGGTTCCAACGGTGCTGGTAAAACAACTCTGCTTAATACAATATGCGGTTTGCTTCACCCGGCTTCAGGTAGTATATCATTCCTGGGTGAGCGGATAGACGGCCTGACCCCTCACGCTATTGTCGAACTGGGCATTTCTCATGTACCTGAAGGAGGGCGAGTCTTTACCAGTATGACAGTGCGGGAAAATCTAGAGATGGGTGCTTATACTTACCATGCCTGGAAACGGAAGGATGAAACAATAAAGCAGGTTTATCAAGTATTTCCCGTATTAAAGGAGCGAGAGAGGCAATTGGCCAGAACACTAAGCGGCGGTGAACAGCAAATGCTGGCTGTGGGTAGGGGTCTAATGTCACGACCGAAACTATGCTTGTTCGATGAGCCGTCGTATGGCTTGTCACCGATACTGGTCGCTGAAGTATTCAGGGTAATAAAGTCTCTACGCGAGCAGGGAATTACTATCCTGCTGGTCGAGCAGAATGTTCGCCAGACCCTGGAGGTGGCCGACCGGGCGTGCGTGCTGGAAAATGGTCGGGTGGAAGTAGAGGGGGCCTGCGATAGGCTGCTTACCAGCGATTATGTACGGAAAGCCTATCTGGGGCTCTAGCTTGGTTGGCATAAGCTGATTAATGGAGGTGCCGAATGAGGTTAAGATATTGATACTAGCGGACTGGAGATAACAATACAGGTTAAGGAGGTAAAGTAGCATGGCTGAAGATTTAGTTAAGGTATTGGCTGATTTGAAAGAGGAAGAGGCTCTAAAAATTGTGGCCGACAGGCTGGGCGCTGATGAAGAGCCGCTCAAAATACTGGAAGACGCCCGACGCGCCATGGAAATCGTGGGCAAGCGCTTTGCCGATGGCGAGTATTTCATCCCAGACCTGGTATATTCCGGGGAGATTCTAAAGGGCATAAACGAATTGGTCAAGCCCAAACTGGCCGGGGCCGGTGAAACTAAGCGGGTGGGTAAGATTGTTTTTGGCACGGTTGCTGGTGATATACACGATATCGGTAAAAATATTGTCGTCTTCATGCTTGATGTTAACGGCTTTGAAGTCTACGACCTGGGCGTGGATGTCCCGGCGCAGGCGTTTGTCGACAAGATAAAAGAGAGTGGCGCCCCTATTGTCGGCTTAAGCGGTTTTTTATCGCTGGCGTTTGATTCCATGAAGGAGACCGTGGAAGCTATAAAAGCCGCCGGCTTGAGAGATAAGGTAAAGATAATGATTGGCGGCGGTCAGATGAGTGACGAGATCAAGAAGTACACCGGCGCTGATGCCTATGGCCAGGATGCCATGGCCGGGGTTGCTCTGGCTGCAAAGTGGTCCGGTGCCAGTGAGTAATCCTCTGCTGAGGATTTGTAGGAGGTAATCATGGAAAAGCAATGGGAAGAGATGACATTGGAGGAAAAGCAGGAGTCGCTGTTTGCCAGGTGGATTTCACCGGAGGGCGTAAAGTTTGTCAGTCCTGAAGCCGAGAAGGCATATAAAGAAAGGACAACCAGATTTAAAAACGCCCTTCAAATCAAGACAAAGCCGGACAGAGTGCCGGTGTTGCTCATCCCCAGCTTCGCCCCCGCTTATTACTCCGGGTTAACCCCTCACGATGTCATGTATAACTACGATAAAATCACACC
This sequence comes from Dehalococcoidia bacterium, assembly GCA_011191985.1. Taxonomy (GTDB): domain Bacteria; phylum Chloroflexota; class Dehalococcoidia; order Dehalococcoidales; family W111; genus W111. Next base: position 26,782 of record DUEU01000062.1, on the reverse strand, counting down.
GGCATGGAAAAAATTCTCCCTGGACTTTCAGCCGGATTCGCACGGTGGCTGTGCCGTGCCCAGCCCGGGAAAGTTCCTTGATATCCTTGACTTCAAGCTATACAAGTGGCCCGGGCATGGGGTCTCTAAAGACACAACCTATCAGTGTATTGAAGGCGAATACATGAGGGCGGATGAATATGATATTTTGATTAATAATCCATTGTACTTTTTCTACTACATCTGGCCGTCTCGCGTCTTCGGAGCCTTGGAGCCCATCGCGACCCTACCTCACCTCTCCTGCGTAACCGAAATGTACGGTGTTGCCTTTCCTTTCATTCCCTATGGTACGCCACCCATCAAAGCCGCCTATCAGGCCCTTCTGGAAGCCGGAGATGAAGCCCTGAAATGGATACAGGTGGTGGGTGGCTTCGACGTGGAGATGCCAGCGTTGGGCTTTCCCGCCCACCAGGCTGGTCCTACCAAAGCACCTTTTGACGTCATCGGCGACACCCTTAGGGGCACCAAAGGGATAATGATGGATATGTACCGACAGCCCGATAAGCTCATCGAGGCTATGGAAATACTAACGCCGATGTTTATTCAGCTGGGAGTAGACGCAGCTAAGAATGCCGGAAACCCCCTGATTTTTATGCCCCTGCATAAGGGTGCTGATGGCTTCCTCTCCGATGACCAGTACAAGAAATTCTACTGGCCTACCCTAAGAAAGGTCATCATGGGCTTAGTGGACGAGGGCTGTTTCCCATTTATCTGGGCTGAGGGGGGCTATAACTCGCGTCTGGAGGTTATCCGGGACTTGCCTAAAGGTAAGACGGCCTGGTTGTTCGACCAGACCAATATGACTAAAGCTAAGGAAGCACTGGACGGTATTGCCTGCGTTGCCGGCAACATGCCCATGGATCTTTTGACGGTAGGTACCACCCAGGAGGCCATAGACCACACCAAGAGGCTAATTGATACCTGCGGCAAGAACGGCGGCTATATCATGGCCAATGGGGCCTTCTTTGATGAGGTAAGGTGGGAGAATCTCCGAGCGATAGTAGATACCGTCAAGGAATACGGCGTCTATAAATAAATAACTATCGGGGCTGGTGTTGAAGCCATAACATTTCTCCTGGTCTTTAGCCCTTTGTGGCATCCATTACCTTGGATAGTGATTTGCCCAGGCTATTTACAATATCGGCCTGGTAACGCTCAACATTTCCCTCATCACAGAGCCTGGCCAGTTCCGGGTCTATTGGTAGCTGCCCCAGAAACGGGGCACCGGCCGACTGTGCCATTTTCTCCCCCCGGCTTGGGCCAAAGAGCTCTAGCCTCTTGTCTATTTCCGGTACGTATAGATAGGCCATATTCTCGAATACCCCCAGAACGGGTTTGTCCAATTTTTTGGCCATGCTTACCGCTTTCCTGACAATCATAGTGGTGAGGTCTTGGGGAGTAAATACGATGACTACCCCGGATACGGGCAGTGACTGCATCACGGTGAGAGGGGCATCGGCTGTCCCCGGCGGCAGGTCGATAATAAGGTAGTCAAGCTTTCCCCAGAGCACCTCTTCCCAGAACTGCGTAATCGTCTTGCCGATGAGCGGCCCACGCCAGATAACGGCGTCAGCCTCATCGGGCAGGAGCAGGTTAATTGACATAATCTCAATGCCTGACCTTGATAACACGGGCAGTATACCGCTCTCGCTGCCGCCGGGACGGGCCGTGATACCAAACATTTTGGGTATGCTCGGGCCAGTGATATCGGCATCCAGAATGCCGACTTCGTAGCCCTGGCGTTTCAGCGAGACGGCGGCCAGACTGGCCACCAGCGATTTACCAACGCCACCTTTGCCGCTCATCACGGCGATGGTGTGCCTAACTTCATTAAGTTCAGTTGGCTTAGCCTCAGTAAACGCCACCTCAACCTCGTTGACATCAGGTAAAGTCTTAATAGCGTCTATGGCCTTGCTCTTTATCCATTCCTGTGCCTCAATGATTAACCCCGTTGAAGCCAGGGAAACTTTCACTTTTTTGTCAGAGATAATCACGTCACGGACCATATTCAGTCCGTTTACGCTCCGTTTTACGGCCGGGACCAGTATTGCTTCCAGGCTTTCGATTACTTGTTTCTCTTCTGTTATCATATCGCCTCTCTCCAGACTTGTATTTCTTGCCAATTCCAGCTTTGCGGCTACTATGGGCCGGATGCTTGCTTTGTCCTGGTCATAAGCCTTCCATAGTATGGGGAGTTGGCAAGATAGAGAGCCGCCAGCGGGTTGTGTCCGGTGACCCTGTCCTTCACCGCTATCACCGTCATCGGGACGCGGCAATATTTGATGAACAGGGTATCGTGCCCGATACAGAGGCCGAGCATGATTGCTAGGTCGACCTTTTCGGCGTTTAGCACTTCTGCCTGCATAATAGGGTTACACATGGTCTCCCAGTGCTCAGGACCGGCTATCTTCTCGTCCGGTCTTATCCCGATTCTCTCCTTGGGGACAGCACCTGCCTTGCACATGATGGAAGCGACCTCAAACCCATTGTTTTCCAGTATGTCGGTAAGTAAGCGGGCCTCGTTGCTGAGACCACCGCAAAAGGCAAGACCCAGTCGGCTATAGCCACATTTATGGGCGAACTCGATTAACTCCAGGATTCTGGGGTTTTTGGTTCTGATACCTTCGGGCAGGTGTTCATAGCATTCGAACTCCTGGATTGAAGCCTGACGGGCAAGCTCCTTTATCTCTGGCCTGTCGTATTCCAGTAAAGCCCTTTCGATAACGTCAGGCATTACTTTCATGGGGCAAAAATTTGGGGCCTTTTCAATAGACAGTTCGTCGTTAACCTTGATTGGGAGCACACAGGCCTCAACTGGACACCGGGCACAGTTAGGGAGTATTCTTTTAGTCATATTTTTTACCTCTTAATCTGAATTATCGAGTGAAGTGTGCCGACAAAATGCCGACATTCACTGGTACCGCGTAACCTCATTACGCACCTACAGACCTACAGATTTAAGTGATTTTTAGCCTATTTGTCATTTTAAACGAGGAATTAACAGTGGCTCTTCTATTCATCGTCACGCTTTATTTTACTCAACTGAAAGAGCTCTTTTACTATATCAGTGTAATCATAGTCGCTGTCCCGGTTATCCTTGAGGAACCGGATAGGGTCTTTCAGTATCTTGGTAATGATTGCCCGGGTCATCATTTCCAGGCTGTATAGTTCTCGGTCGGATAGCGAAGGCATCTTTTTAACGGTACGGTTCAACTGAGCGAGCCTTATCTTTTCTGCCTTGTCCATAATAGCGCTTATCAGGGGCCTTATTTTGAAGTCCTGCCACCAGGAGTTGAATTTGTTCATCTCCGCCGCAATGATGTTTTCGGCTTCCCGAACTGCCGACTTTCTACGGTAGCGGTTACGTTCCGAAATGCTGGCGAGGTCATCTATGTTATAAAGAAAAACATTGTTAATTTGACCTACCGCTGGCTCCACATTACGGGGGACGGCGATATCGATTATCACCAGGGGAAGTTCGGGTCGTTTCCGCATGGCCATATCTACTTTAGTAACATCCAGTACAAAGTGCGGGGCGTTGGAGCAGGTAACAATAATGTTACAGGAATGAAGTTCCGCCACCAGATTGCTAAGGCTGACCAGCATACCACCGAGCGTTTTTGTCAACTTCAGGCCCCTTTCCCGCGACCGGCTGGCCACAGCTATGTGAGAGACCCCTCTGTCTTTGGCCGCCTTGGCGACCAGTCTGCCGGCCTCACCGGTACCGACGACGAGCATTTTGCAACCCTCGAGACAAGTGACAATACTGGCTGCTAGGTCTACCGCAACCGAGCTCGTGGAGAAAGCGTTCTTGCTGATACCGGTCTCCTTGCGTACTCGCCGTCCAGTCCGCACGGCACTCTGGAAGACGTGACGCAGGGGTAGATTTACCATTTTTGCCTTTTCGGCGATCTCCAGCGCCTGCCGCACTTGGCCCAGGACTTCATATTCGCCGGTTACCATGGAGTCGAGTCCGCTGGCAATACGGAAAAGATGTTCCACGGACGCTTCACCATTTAAAACATAGGTGTGCTTACGCAGGACAGTGTCGGAAACATCCAGGAGATTCTGCAAAAAACCAAGAATAACCGTCTTGGCATCGCTATCATCGTCAGTGGTGTAGTAGACCTCGGTACGGTTGCAGGTGGAGAGAATTACTCCGTGAGAGAGGCGAGGGTGGAGCGACTGCAGGGCGTCATCAAGCTGGGCCGTCCTGATGGCCGCCTTCTCCCGAATAGCCACCGGTGCCGTGCGGTGGTTTATGCCGACTAAACAGATGTTCATTCTTTATACTTGATATTTGACTCTAGTCTTCTTAATTTCCCGGGTACTGAAGAGTATGACGTAATCGCTGAGCCCGGTCTCGGCTGATACCGTGCGCACGATTTCACGACACGCCTCCCTGGCGCGCCCGTGAATCATGGCGAAGAGGTTGTAGTTCCATAGCGGGTTGGTCTTTCTTTCGTAGCAATGACTGACCTGTGGCAATGAAGCCAGCTTGCCACCGGCGGCATCCACTTTATCTTTTGGGGCTACCCAGCAGGTCATGGCGTTGGCTTTATAGCCGGCGTTGCGGTGGTTTACGGCGGCACCATAACGACGCATGATGCCCCGCTTTTTAAGGGAACGGCATCCGGCCAGAAAATGGTTCTCGGTCATGCCCAGCCGCGCCGCCATGGCCGAAAAGGGCGTACGAGTCGGCGGCAGGTCCTGTTGGAGCTCGTTGATTATCGCTCTATCTGCCTGGGACAGCCTGGCCTTTCCGGTAAGGGCGCTGTCGGTTTGTACCGTGGTCCCGGCTTTTTTATGGCCGTCATCCATGGTAAAGCAGGCACCTATCTTATATATTTTGACCGCGGGCAGCGCAATTCTGGCCTCCACCCCAAAGGAGCTGGTTAATTGCTCAAGCGCTCTCTCCAGGTCGGTGCCGGGGTGGGCCGCTAGGGTAAACCACAGGTTGAAGTAGTGGTCCCGTTCATAAGCGTGACTTACGCCCGGGTGAGCAATAATAAGCTGCTCCATCCTCTCTAAAGCATCCCCGGTCACTCTCATGGCTAACAGTGTGGGCTGGTAGCCGAGCTTTCTGGCATCAAAAACCGGGCTTATCTGCCTTACTATCTTTCTCTTTCTCAGCAGCTTGATATACTGGATTACCTCTTCGTGATTGATACCCAGCTTTGTCCCCAGCTCGGAGTAAGGTTCCCGGCTTAAAGGGAAGTCCGTCTGTAAAAGGCCGATGAGCTTTCGACTGGTATGGTCAAGGATAGTTTTATCCATAGGCTCTGGTTATACTCCCGTTTTTACGGCCGGTACATGAATACAGTAAGGTTCGGCTTCAAGATAGTCCCCGGTAGCTTCGTATGCCCTGGCCCGGCAGCCGCCGCATACCCTTTTATATTCACAAACACCGCATTTCCCTTTCAGGTTGGCCAGATTTCTGAGGTCCCGGAATAGCGGTGAGTTCGCCCAAATCTCGGCGAAGCTTTGCTGCCTCACGTCGCCGGCCACCACGTCAAGGTAGCCGCAGCCTTTGACCTTCCCCTGGTGGGAGATAAAGGCAAAACCGGTACCGGCCAGGCAGCCGCGCGTAATAGCCTCGCCCGGGTGGTGGCCGCTCGGCCGAGGGCCTTCGGCGACCTTGTCTGTTTTCTGTCGCTGTTTGACAATCCGCATGTAGTGGGGGGCATCAGTAGGCTTGAAGAACAAGCTGTCGCCCAGTTCCTGCTGCCGGTCATATATCCAGTTGAGGGTTGCCTCATACTGCTCTGGGGAAAGCTCTACCGATTTCAACCCCCGGCCCCGCCCCGTGGGTACCAACAGGAAAGGATGAAAGGCCACCGCCCCCATATCCATGGCTAGGTTGATGAGCCCATCGAGCATGGCGACATTAAGACTGGTGACGGTGCTGTTAATCTGCACCTCTATGCCGGCGTCGCGGGCGTTGGCAATACCATCCATGGCTGCGGCAAAGGCGCCATCCTGGCCTCGAAATCTGTCCTGAAGCTCGGCATGGGGAAAATCCAGGCTAATGCTGATGCGGGAAACGGGGATCCTTTTTAGACTGGCGGCCATCTCCTTGGTAATAAGCGTGCCGTTGGTGCCCATCACCACCGTCAGCTCCTTATCCACAGCATAGCGGCCAATCTCGGCGATGTCGTCACGCAGCAGGGGTTCGCCGCCGGTGAGGATGATGATGGGCTTGCCCACTTCCAGAATTTGGTCAATAAGGCGGCGGCATTCTTCTGTGGTCAGCTCGTCCTGATACTGGCCATGACCTGACGAACCCCGGCAGTGCTCACAAAACAGGTTGCAGTTCCGGGTCAGCTCCCAGGCGACGAGTTGTAGCCTTGGGGTGATTATCTCTTGGTGTTGTGACTCAGTTTTAAATCCTGTATTCATCAGGCAACACCAATTTCCTCGTCGTTGAGATAGCAGGCCGGGTCCTCGGCCCAGACATCTCCGTAGATGGCCTCGGCGCGAACCCGCAGGTTGCCATTACATAGTTCCAGATAGCGACAGCGGGCACAGCGTCCTTTGAGCAGTTCCTGGCGTTTTCTCAGCCCCTGGAGCAGCGGCTCTGAGGTATTCGTCCAGATATCACCGAATTTCTGCTGTCGGACGTTACCTAGGGTGTAATGCCACCAGAACTGGTCTGGGTGGACGTTGCCGGCATCGTCAACGGCGCCTATTTTAATACCCGAGTTATTTCCGCCGTTAGCCCGCAGCAGGTCAAGCACCTCGGCGGAGCGCCGTGCATCCTGCTCCCTGGTTTGAAGGTAAAGATAAACGCCGTCGGCGTGATTAGCTACGGTAAGCACCTCCTTGGGTAAACCGCGCCGGTACAGGTCTATGGTGTGTTCGCAGATTACATCCACTACTGATCTGGTCTGAGATAGGCTTATGTCTTCCTTATACAATCTACCACCCCGGCCGGAATAGGCAAGGTGATAGAAGCATACCCGCTCGATGCCCTCATCGGCTACCAGTTGAAAAATAGCCGGTATTTCCTGGTAGTTATAGCGGGTTATGGTCAGCCGCAGCGAGACCCGCAGCCCCAGGTCAACACAATTCCTGATACCGGTGAGCGCTGCCTGGTAAGCGCCTCTTTTGCCCCTGAAGTGGTCATTGGTATCTTCAAGGCCGTCCAGACTTATCCCCACCTCAGCAAAACCGGTATCCTGGATTCTCTTGGCTGCTGCCTCATCTATCAGGGTGCCGTTGGTAGAGAGGGCTACCCTTATTCCCTGCTCACGGGCGAAATTGGCCAGTTCAAACAGGTCACCCCGCAGCAGGGGTTCACCGCCGGAAAATAGGATCACCGGCACCGCAAAGTCGGCTAAATCGCGAATAAACGCTTTCCCAGAAGCGGCATCCATTTCCCCGGCTGAACCCTGGCTATCGGCACTGGCGTAGCAGTGAAGGCAATTGAGATTGCAGCGCCTAGTGCAGTTCCAGACGACAACGGGCCGGGGTATATCAGAATGTATTTCATTATTACCGTGGGAGTACGGTTTATCCACCCCGTAACGAAGACCGTCGCCGGGACTAACAGTATTGCATAGAAGACGGGAAACCGAAATCAATCGATAAAGCCTCTCTTACGGTGTTCATGCTGCGAGTCCTGATACTGCTGGTGGGCTGCTACCAGAGCAACCAGGGCCCGGTCCATAACCTGGTTCACCAGGGGTATTACCCTCATGACCTGTCCGGTAACGGCCTCCCTTTTGTTGAGCAGGTGAGTAGCCGCGTCCATAATGGGACTGCGGTGCTGTATAAAGGCCGTGACGGAATCAGTAAGCGGCAGCCCCAGCTTGGCCAGGACTGTCCCAAAATCGCGGCCGACGCCGATAATCATCTCTAAAATATCCGTACGTTTCGAAGGCTCGTTTACATATCTAATGATTAGCTTGAGAAGGTGCCGACCTAAGGCGGCCAGTTGGGACTGCGATTCTTTGCCGATCTGGTGGTACCACGTGGTATGGCCCAGTGACATCCGGGCAATCTCCCGGTGCCGGTGCGTCGTGCCTTCGAGACCGGCCACCAGGTCTTTAATGCCCAGCACCTTGTGATGCGAGCTGATAAATCTCCTCAGCTCTACCCGTGAGTAGCGACGGTGTCCACCGGGGGTAATGAAAGCATTTATTTTACCTTCGTCCGTCCACTGGCGTAGGGCTGCTTCGCTAACCCCCAGGATGTGGCTGGCTTCGCTTATGCTTACTAACGGTTCTCGGGGCAAAGTCATGTTCCTCATAAATTGTCTTTAACAAAGATTCGGGGTAATATGCCGTTTTTTACCCTGTTAAAAATAAAGTCTGGCCTTTCTTAATTCTATAAAAATATAACAAAATCTACAATATTATACCCCACCAATTTCTGTATATGCAAGCAAATGTCGACGATGAAAATACTTTGCCATAGGGCAAAAAATCACCCATTTGGGTGATATACATAGTGAAAATATAGACATATAGTACTGGCAGGGTAGTAGTCTAGATGTACTGGTACCTTAGTACTGAGAAGACCCGGTCTTCGGGGGGAGCATGTTAAGTAGTAAAAAGGGTCATAACAGGATTAGTCATATTCTTCGGGGTTTTCGCAGTCTCTGGCCGGTTGGTAGAAATGAGCAGGGCTACGTTCTGCCCTGGGTGTTAATCTTCACTATGGTGGCCGGACTGGTTATTGTCCCCTTTCTTAACTATATGCAGGCGGGAGTCCGTGCCTCTTATTCACAGACATTTACCATGCAGGAGTTTTATGCTGCTGACAGCGGACTGGAGGATGCTCTGCATAAGATTAAGTCCGATTATTCAGCAACCACCCAGTTAGCCGCTGATATCGATATCCATGATACGACCCTCAGTGTGGATAGTAGCGCAGTCTTTCCGGAAAGAGGCGTTTTTCAAATAGGCACTGAGCTTATTTACTATAGTAGTAAGACCGATACGGAATTTACCGGCTGTGACCGGGGATATGGTAGTAGCCATGCCGCCAGCCACGACTCAGGCGCATTGGTTACGGTAAATCTACCCGAATCGGTGGATGATACGTGGGAATACGGCATAGAAAATATTAACGGCAGTGATGTGGGTATTTCCATTAAAAACCGATGGGTCCTCACTGGTTTGGAAACGGATACGAATGGGACTGAGCCAAACGCGGCGCTGGTGGTTATCGGTCACATGATGGATATGACAACCACCCAGCTAAGCGGCGACATTGACGAAGACGATACAACTATCCCGGTAGCCAGCACTGTCCTTTTCCTGCCGGCCTCTGCCGACAGCCCCCGGGTAATACGTATTGAGGAAGAACTTGTCCAGTATACGGGGGTAACGGCCACTGAATTCACCGGCTGCACCCGTGGCTTTGATGATACTTTGGCGGCTACTCACGCCGCCGGTAGAACTGTTACTGCCAATGAGGTTACCTACAAGACGGACATGACCTACGATAACTCACATGGCGTCATTAAGATTGACCGTGTCGGTGCCTGGCTGCCATCCGGTTTTGATTATGTACCCGGGTCAAGTAATGTAGCTACCGAGCTTGATGACCCCATATTCAGTGCAGCTACTTCTATTCCTGTTGCCAGCACATTACTGTTCCCCGATTCCGGGGTACTGGCTATTGAGGATGAGTTAATCTACTATGACAGCAAAGATAGCGATGTCTTCGAGGACTGCATCCGGGGGTATGACGGCACGGTTGCCGCAGACCATCTCACGGCCGGGGTCCCCGTATCGGCCGAGCCTACCCAGACTGCCCATCATGGCGGCACAGCCCTGACCTGGGATATCCCAACTCCTTGCCCTTCTTTTGAGGAACTGCCTAGGCCGTCCTCAATAGGCGGAGGTTCACAGCCCACAGATGAGTTCCCGATAAAGAGAATGGTAACCTTCCGGTTCAGTCCAGCCGCAGAGCCGAGTGGCATCTTTGCCTGGATACGCACCACGCGCAATGACATATATCTTTCCTGGGACACGGCGAGCCGGGCCTATGAGGTTGTTTCTGTTGCCACTGACCAGACTATGGGAACCCGCACCGCGGTTCAAGGGTATATTAATACTTCCAAACTGACCGGCCGGGTTAACCAGGTGTTCGGTGACGCCCGGGCTATTGGTAACAGCCTGATAAGGGGCGACCCCGTCCGCAGGGATGAACTTCACACCCAGAGCAACGCCTTTATTGATAGCAGCCACGGCAATGCCATACCGGACGGTGCCGAGGTGGAGATGGCCTATCTCTACTGGAGCGGCTGGCGGAATACCCCGTGGGATGTCACCGGTTACACCGTGGCTGACCTGGGGCCGATGGTGAACCAGGTGGTCTTCAACGGCACGCCCGCAACGGCTGACAGGGTGCAGGCGCTGCCCAACAAGGCCAGCGGTGGGGGTAATCACGGCTGGAGCTTCTCCTGTTTCAAGAATGTGACCTCAATGCTCCAACCAGAGCAATCGGCCGATATCACCCTCAGTCCGAGTACGGCGCTGGACAGTGTTACCGTTAGAAATACCGGCGGCTATGACCTAGACCTGAGGGTTACCGTACTGAGTGGCCCCGCTGGCGGCTACGTAACGTTTGATGGACAGACTATCTCGGTTGGTGATTACGACGATTTTGGCATTCAGGGCGAGGCGCAGCTCACTTCCGGCGATGTCGCCGGCGATTATGTTGTCCGGCTTGAGGTTACCGGCAGTAACGATGAAGGCACCGTGGATGGCACGGTAATAGACAGTTATTCGTGGACAGTGGACCCTGCTTCTATTGATATTACCCTGAGTACCGTCGAGAATCCCCCTGAGGCCACCGTTACCAAAATTACCACCGCGGCTACCATTGATATCACCAATAATACCCCAAATGCACCGCCTGGCCCTCAAAACAATATTACCATTGATGGAACCACCGTCGCCCCCGGGGATACATTGGAGGACATCTGGTACAACAGCGCTAACCCTTCGGATACCATTAGCGGGGCTGCCGATGACCGGAGTTACGAGGTCAATATCACCTGTAGCGATGGCATGGTCAAAATCGAATACGGTTCCACTTCGGTTATCATTGGTGAACCGGGTAGTCAGACCACCAACGGCGAGTATACCCTCGGCCTTTTGGATAGCAATCGCTTTGTTACCGAGGCCGACCTTGGTGACGAGTGGTCCCATGCCGCCTGGTCTCTGATTGTTATCTACTCCCACCCCGATGAGGATGCCCGCCAGCTCTTTCTCTATGATGACTATACTAATGTAGGTAACTACGCCGATAATTTCCCGGCTGGCTACCTTGAATTTGATATCGGTGGTTTCCTGGCCCCGGCGGACTTTGATGGCGTTATGACCTGCTTTATTGGCGAGGGTGACCCGCATTACGCTGCCAACTCGCATGCACCGGAAGGGGACTACATAGAACTTAATGGCTACAAACTGCCCCGTACCGGCTCCCCCTATGATGATCCCTATGATGACCCGGACGGACTTAACCCGCAGGACAACGTCTGGAACGGGATATCAAGTGTTCCAGGCATTGAAGGTTCCGGTTCGGGTGAGGGCATAGACATTGATGCCTTCTGGATTGAAGAGCCGGTAATTAACCAAGGTGATACTTCGGCCACGCTTAAACTGGATAGTGGCATTGATATCTGGAACATAGTCTATATCTTCCTCGCTTTTCGCACTGACCCCGTGACTTTGAACACCGGCTCCGATGTCGCCATCATTAATTTCTCCAGTTAATTGAAGATAGCCCGTATAATCCCGGCGGAGAAAAATCCGGTAGTCGAAATGCTTGCTTCTTGGTCAAAGCCCACTTACAATGACCCTGATGGGTACTCCCGGTAGCGACTTGATATCGTTAATAGAGTGTGTCCGTGCTCTGGAGGGTCGGGACAGCGCTGCTCGTGGTGAAAAGGTAATCACTACTCTCAAATCTATAGGGTTAAAACCCTTTATCCAGTCATGCCGATGGCCGCGGATAAGGAATGTCATAGTTGACTTCATGCCTGATTCAACCGATAAACGTCTTCTTTTCTCAGCCCATTACGATGTCGTGAAGGGCAGCCCCGGGGCCAATGATAATGCCTCGGGGGTGGCGGTGCTCCTGGGCCTGTGTGACCAGTTATGCCGGGTACCGAGACCGGTAAGAGTGGTGTTTTTTGACCGTGAAGAGTGCTGGTTTCGCACCCCGCTGCTTAGTTTAGGCCTCCTCGGCTCTCTGTTTTACGTATGGAAGGAGGAACTCCAGAACGTAGCCGCCGTGTACAACCTGGAATTTTGTGGCCAGGGGGATTTCCTTGGCATATGGCCAGTAAAAAAGAGAGAGATTGACCTGGCTGCGGTCAAGCAGGCTCAGGCAGCTGCCTCGAGACTGGGGGTGCCTTTTCGGAGTGCTCACATACCCTGGCAGCTTTTTAGTAGTGACCATCTATCGTTCCGTCTCCGAGGTTTTGCCAACGCGGTGACGCTATCGCTTTTGCCCTCGGGTCAAATACCGATACTGGAAGAAATGCTGGCCACAATGAGCTTCGCCCGGCTTCTCATCGGAAAGCGGCCGCTATTGCCGGAGCCACTGAGCTATATTCATAGCCACGGCGATAGCGCGGCCAAAATCGAAGAAAGATCACTGAAGCTGATGTTGTCCTTGCTTCTGGAACTGGTTAGAGACACCTCTGACTAATATGAGCAGTTGGCCCTCGCAGCTTGGGGTGATATGAAAACCAAAAGGCGGCTCGGCAGTGCCCTGTGTCGGCACTTTGTCCACAATACGACTGAAAAACTCATAGACCTCGTCGGGGGGCTGTTTACTATTTCCCCAGCCAGAAATAATGCAGGTGCTCTCCCGTTTGCAGGACTTCACCATCTTGATTATAGACAGTCATGGCAAATCTAATCTTGCCCCATTCCGGCTTGGTGTCATGCACCTGTTTTTCCATAACCTTGAACTTGGCGCTAATCGAATCCCCCACATGAGCGGGACGTTTGATCCGCCAGTCCGGCATACCCAGGTAGGCACCTTGCTTGGTGTACAGCATTACACCCATACGGGCGAACAGTCCGCAGGCCATTACCATAACAAGGTGGCCGTGCACAACCTTGCGTCCTGCCGCTATACCTTCAGTAATATCTTTGGTGAAATGGTCACAGGTATGTCCCATATTGAGGTCACCGAAAAGCGAGGAAAACATCACCAGATGGGTCTCGGTAATTGTTATCATGGCGGTAACAAATTCGTCGCCGACTTCATAATCGTCGTAATCGAGATGCTGCTTTTTTGCTTCCAGTACTTTTATGCCCATTTTCATCCTCCAGTAAGCGTTGTATTAGTTAAGCGATTTTATCTAGATATACGCGAAATGAACACTAAGGTAATGCCGTCTCCCCGCCGGAAACTGATGGTCTATCCGACTTTCTCTATCAGATGACGCCTTCCGTTATTAACTCAACCCACTCTTCGTCGGAGAGGCCAAGAATCTTAGTGTATACGTATTCGTTACTTTCGCCGAGTAGCGGAGGGCGCCCCAGTTCGTAAGATGTCTTGGATAGTTCAAAGAGAGGCCCGTGATAGAATGAACACTTACCCATCTCGGGATGGTCTAACTCGTGGAAAAAGTGATTATGGATCAGTTGCGGGTCTTCGGCCACGTCTTTGGAGTTTGATACTACCCCGGCGGCCACCCCAGCGGCCTGCATCAGATGCATCACCTCTTCCGGGGTATGTTTTATTGTCCACTCACCCACAATATTATCAAGCTCATCCTCGTTTTGCTTTCGGTTTAATAGCGTGGCGAATTTAGGCTCTTTAGCCATCGCTGGCTTCTCGATAACTCTACAGAAGCTTTCCCATTCGTCGTCGGGGAACACCGCAATAGCACACCATCGGTCATCACCCTGGCAGCGATAGATCCCGTGGGGCGCCGCATAAGCACAGCGATTGCCGTTGGCAACCGGCTCCCGCTGGTTTATCGTCCAGTCAAGGATAAGTGGCGCTATCCATTGCAGAGCTGATTCGTGCTGGGACTGGTCGATGTACTGCCCTTTGCCCGTTCTGCGACGGTAATCGAGGGCGGCGAAGAGGCTGACTACATTAAAAAGAGGGGCAACGTGGTCGGTGAAAGCACCATACAGGCCGGCTGGTGGCCGGTCGGGCCAACTGACGATATTATCAAATCCGGAGAGGGCCGTCAGGATAAAGCCCTGGCCATGATGCCCGGCCAGCGGTCCGCTATGGCCGTGCATACAGGTGCGCAACATTATGATATCCGGTTTTATCTTCTTCAGGTTATCATAGTCAAGCCCCCACTTCTCCATGGTACCACCGGTATAGCTGTCAATAATAACATCAGACCAGGCTACCAGCCTCTTACCCAGCTCAAGACCTTTAGGATGGTTCAGGTCTAGGGTTATAGCAAGCCTCTTGGAACTCAGGGGGTAGGCAAAGTAATAACTATGCCCCAGTACACCATTCTTAAATGGTGGCATACTTCTCAGACTGTCCGGTCGATTTGGCGACTCTATCTTAATCAGTGTCGCACCGAAGAAAGCGAGGCAGCTACTGGTATAAGGCCCCACTCCGCCTTCGGTTAAATCTAAAGCTTTCACGCCTTCAAAAGGCAGATTGGCCATGTTTCTCTTCCCTTCGTATGGTTAAATAACCCTAGCCTGTTTTAGTAATAGAAGTTCCTCTCTGGAAATGCCTAGTTCCCCTAGGTAGATTTCTTCATTATGTTCGCCAATGAGCGGCGCTCGGCAACGTACTTCGCAGGGGGCTTCTCTCATTTTGGCGAAAGCGCCGGGATAGGTAACACTGGTACCCAGTTCAGGGTGTTCAATCTCTGTCCAGTATTCTCTGATAGTAAGTTGTTCGAACCCGAGCATATCTCCGGGAGTGAATAAGGGATACAGCTGGATGCCCATCTTCTGGGCGCCCTCCCATAGCTCGGCCTTGGTATGGGTCATAAAGAATTTGCCAAAGCTCTCGGTGATTTCGTCTACTGTTTTCTGATCAATCTTTTGCCAGTCCACCTCGCTCCACTCAACCTGCTTGAGGGCCTTGTTGGCCATGCCTTCGTCTATCACCCATTGTGTCAGTGCCCGGACACTGGGCAGCATGCCGATTTGAACAAAAGGGAAAAACCTGACCGCACCATCCTTACACGGGTATATTAAGGGGATACTGACATAATCTACTTTATCGTCTGTTCCGGGCCGGTAGCGGCGCCATAGCCTGCCGGAACGCCGGACGATATTTTTATCCACATCCCATAGTCCCTGGACCTCTGGCCCCGTAGCCCAGGCAAGGCCGGCTTGGGCTGGGACATTGACCTGCTGTCCTTCGCCGGTAATGCCGCATTGATAAAGGGCCACTAGTATGCCAATGGCCGCCTCCATGGCACCAAAAAAATGGGCGATGGGGAAACTGGGGGCCAGTGGGGGCCGGTCGTCATCACCAGTTATGTAGGCGTTACCGGACAGGGCCCATAGTACGATATCGGGTGCTTTGTAGTTGCTATACGGTCCGGTCTGCCCGAAGCCGGTGATAGAGGTCATCACGAGACGGGGGTTAATCTGGCTGAGCGCAGCATAGCCTAAACCCAGACCCTCCATATACCCCGGTTTAAAAGACTCTATAATTACATCGGCGGTTCTGGACAGCCTGTTGAAGATTTCCCGCCCGTCGGCTGTTTCAATATCAAGGGTTATGCCCCTCTTGCTGGTATTGAAAGCCCACCAGTACAGGCTCTTCTCCGGGTCAGGGATATCATGGTAAAATGGCCCAATTCTCCGGCCCGGGTCTCCGCCGGGTTTCTCGATTTTTATAACGTCGGCGCCTAGATCGCCTAGTAATTTGCCACAGAGGAACCCGTGTTCATCGGTCAAATCAAGGACTCGATATTGACTAAGCATACCTTCGGCTTTTCCGACTACGGTGTCACCTCCCCGGAAGAGTGGCTTGCGCCTAAACCTATGCCCAGCCAAACCGTGCATAGTACTCATATACGGGTAGGGGCTGGTTATTTAAAAATGGTTGGCCAAAGTCTACAACAACACGCTGAAAAATGTCAAACGCGGAGCGTTTTCTAAAAAAGGGGACATATATATCTTCAAGCGGTTCTTTATATCTGTCGGCACGTCTGGTTGCACGTCACCAGCCGTGATGCTAAAATCGTATTTGGTGGGGCCACCGGGCTGAGCAGTCAGAATTGGGGATAGAAGAGGGCCAATGGATTTCAAGCAAATTGGCGCCGCCGCCGCGTCTGAGAGTGATCATCTTAATGATGGAGATTGCCTGAAGCTCTATGTCGTAGCGTCAGCAGATAATATCACCGCGGCCAGTGTATTCCAATGTTTTCAAGCCGAACTTGACAAACGGGGTGTAAAAGCAAATGTTATCGCCACCGGTTCTTTCGGTTACTACGACCTCGAACCACTGGTTCTGGTCGATAAGCCGGGTAAGTCGACTATCTTATACCACAATGTTACCCCAGAAACGGCCGCCGAGCTGGTTAACGATTATCTGATTAATGACAACCCGAGACCGGATATGGCCCTGGGCAGTACGGGCAGAGACGAAATAGACGATATTACGAGTATCTCGGCTCTGCCACTGTTCAACCTGCAAAACAGGATCGCTCTACGCAATTGCGGCTACATTGACCCTGAGAATATTAACCATTACATTTTGTGCGGGAAGGGCTACGGCGGACTCAGCCGGGCGATGTTGATGGGTCAAAGCGATGTTATTGAGGAAATAAACAAGTCGGGGTTAAGGGGGCGGGGTGGTGCTGGCTATCCGGTAGCAGAAAAATGGAAATTATGTCGTGATGCCGAGGGGAGCCCAAAATGGGTAATCTGTAACGCGGTAGATACTGACCCACAGGCGCTTACCGCTCGACTGATTCTGGAGGGAGACCCTCATTCTGTTCTGGAAGGTATGCTGATTGGGGCGTACGCTGTTGGCGCTTCGCGTTGCGTTATCTGTGTTAATGCCGATTACATTGCAGCCATAAAAAGGCTCGATAAGGCATTGGAGCAAATGAGGGAATACAGCCTTCTGGGTGATAATATTCTGGGCTCAAATTTCAGTTGTGAAATAGAGATAAAGGAGGTACCGTCGTCTCTGGTCGCCGGCGAAGAAACGGCGCTCATCCGTTGCCTGGAAGGAAAGCAAGCAATGCCCTATGTGCGCCCCCCGTATCCGGCCGTTAGCGGTCTTTATGAAGAGCCTACTTTGATCAATAATTTAGAGACCATGGCCAATGTATCCGCTATATTTCAAAATGACGCGGAGTGGTACGCCGCTTTCGGTACCGAACAGAGCCGGGGGGCCAAGATTATTACCCTGGCTGGCGACGTAGTTCATAAATATACTGTCGAGGTGACGTTTGGTACGACCCTTAAGAGCATAATTGACGCTATCGGGGGTGGGGTTAGCAACGGTAAAAAAATCAAAGCGGTGCAGTTTGGTGGCCCGACCGGTGCTTATTTTGCCGCCGATTCTCTGGACATACGCCTTGACTACGAGTCTGTTAGAGAGGCCGGTTCGATTATCGGTTCGGGGACGGTCGAGGTCTTTGACAGCGATTCCTGTGCTGTCGAAATGACCAGGGACGTGATCTCTTACCTCCAGACACAGTCCTGTGGCAAGTGCGTTTTCTGCCGCGAGGGCAGTTATCAGATGTCCGATATTTTACAGGATATTGCTGATGGCAAAGGCGAACCTAAAGACCTCGATATGCTGACCGAGCTTGGTGAAGCCATGAAAATAGGCTGTATATGCAGTTTGGGCCGGACGCTGCCCAATCCGGTCCTGAGCAGTATGCGACTCTTTGATAGTGATTATGCTGTCCATATTAAGGAAAAAAGATGTCCGAGCAATGGGCAATTATCCCCAGTTGATTGACTGTATATAGCCGCCAGGTAGGAATGAGGAGTAGTTTTGGAAACGGTCAAACTCAATATTGATGGGCGGGACGTTGAAACGCAAGAGGGTAAAAGCGTACTCGAAGCAGCCCTGGAGGCGGGAATATATATCCCGTATCTCTGCCATCATCCTGACCTTTCCCCCAATGGTGCCTGCCGCTTATGTATTGTGGAAATAGAAGGGGTGGAAGGGCTGCCCACTTCATGTACGACGCCGGCCGCGGACGGTATGGTTGTCAGGACCAAGACGGAGAAGGTAGAACATATGCGTCGACTGGCCATGGAGTTGATGCTGGCCGGGCATCCTGCGGATTGCGGCTCATGCAACAAATACCTGAATTGTGAGCTTCAGTCGGTCAAGCAGTATCTTGGTTGCGAGGATTTGAGCGTAAGAAGACGCTCAAAACTGTTCCCGCTAAATATGGGAAATCCGCTCTTTTTCCACGACCCTAACAAGTGTATTGCCTGTGGCCGTTGCGTGAGGGCCTGTCACGAACTGCGCGGGGTGGGCGTGCTGTTTTATAAAAAGAGGGGTAAAGAAACATACATCGGTACCGCTGACGACCAGTCACTGGCTGATTCCAGCTGCAGGTTCTGCGGCGCCTGCGCTGAAGTCTGCCCCACGGGGGCGATACAGGACAAGGAAGAGCTGGTAAAAGGTAAAAAACGGAAAATGGCCCTTATTCCCTGCCGGTACACCTGTCCCGCGGAGATAGACGTCCCGCGATATATTCGTTTCATAAGGGAAAAGGACTATTCCGCGGCAACCGCGGTGGTAAGAGAAAAGGCGCCCTTTCCCAGGGTGCTCGGCTATGTGTGCGACCATCCCTGTGAAGCTGTCTGCCGCCGGGGTGAAATAAATCAACCGATATCAATTAGAGAACTCAAACGCTTTGCTGCTGAGCATGATGAAGCAAGGTCATGGGCCGGGAACTCAACCAAAAAACCGCCGACCGGCAAAAAGGTGGCTGTTGTCGGCTCTGGCCCGGCCGGTCTGACCGGGGCTTATTATCTCTCGAACCAGGGTCACGCAATCACCGTATTTGAGGCTTTGCCTCTGGCCGGGGGAATGATGCGCTACGGCATTCCGCAATACCGTCTCCCCCGGGATGTGCTCGACGGCGAGATAAGAGACATAGAAAATACAGGTGTGGAGATAAAGACCGGTACTCGTATCGAATCAGTTGACCGGTTGTTTGCAGAAGGCTATGACGCTGTTCTGGTGGCTCTGGGCACTCATGAGGGGCAGAAACTATCTATTCCCGGGGCTGATATTGATGATATATTGATAGGCATTGATTTCCTGAGAGACGTGAATATTGGGGAAAAGGTGGCCATCGGTAAAAGAGTGGTGGTGCTAGGGGGTGGCAATGTTGCCTTTGATTGCGCCCGCGTGGCGCGGCGGCTCGGTGCCGAGCAGGTGCATATCGCCTGCCTTGAATGTCGGGACGACATGCCCGCGGCTGGTGATGAAATTGACCAGGGAGAAGAGGAAGGGATTGCGATACACCCCTCCCGGACCCCCACGCGGATTCTGAGCGATAACGGCAGCATTACCGGCGTGGAATTCCTTGATGTCGAGTCGTTCAGCTTTGACGAGGATAAAAATCTGGAAATCGAAGTCCGTCAAAACTCCCAGCATGTCTTGGAGGCTGATACCGTGATATTCGCTATTGGCCAGCGGCCAGAAGTCCCGGACGGCTTTGGTCTTGATATTACTGCCGGTCGTCTAATTGAAGTCGACACTTATACTTTCGACACCAGCCGGGAAGGAGTGTTTGCCGCCGGTGATGCTGTGAATGGCACTTCATCATTGATTAGTGCCATCGCCTCGGGAAGAAAGGGTGCCGTTGCCCTTGATAGGTTTCTCGAGGGCAGTGGCAATATTGACGAAAAACTGGCCCCTCAATCAGAGCCCGAGAAATGCCTGGGGCCGGGGGAAGGCTTTGCCACCATGAATCGCCATGAGGTTTCCTGCATCCTGCCTAGGGAACGGCTGGAGAGCTTCTGTGCCGTGGCCGGCGATATGGAAGAGGAAGCGGCTGACTATGAATCGAAGCGCTGTTTGCAGTGTGACCTGAGGCTGAAGATTACGCCAGTCAAATTCTGGGGAAACTATTAATCTAGGTCTCTTATTATTTTGCAAGTTTCGGAATAATGACCTATAATCCTCAATAATTCAATAATTTCCAATAAAGATATAGGAGGGAAGCTATGAACATAGAGACCGATGTTGTCGTTATCGGCTCCGGTGTATCCGGCCTGGCTGCGGCGATAACCGCGGCGGAGGGGGGCGCTAGGGTTATAGTTTTTGAAAAGCAGCGCTCTTTGGGTGGGACCTCTAACTTCTTCGACGGTATCTTTGCCGTAGAAAGCGAAATGCAGCGCCAGCGGTTTATCGATTATAGCCGGGATGAGGCTTTCAAGAACATCATGGAGTACAGCCACTGGCGGGCCAACGCCCGTTTGGTCAGGGCTTTCGTTAATGAGTCGGGTGAGACTGTTACCTGGCTGCAAAAGCAGGGGGTCGAGTTTATCCACGCCGGGATTAACATACCCCACGCTCCCCAGACATACCACGTTGTCAAAGGGACCGGGGAAGCAGTGGTTAAAGCGTTGGCTACCAGCGCCAAAGAAAAAGGGGTTGATATCAGACCGGCGACACCGGTAAAGAAGATACTGAGAGAAGGTGACCGAATCACCGGCGTCGTTGCCGAGGCAGAAAACGGGGAAGAAATACAGTTGAAGGCTAGGGCGGTCATGGTCGCCAGCGGCGGCTATGCTAACAACAAAGAATGGATAAAAAAGTATGCCGGGTTCGACCTGGATGTCAATGTATTTCCCGTTGGTAACGTTGATAAGATGGGCGACGGCATCCGCATGGCCTGGGAGGTCGGTGCCGCCGAGGAAGGGATGGGTGTCCTGGAGTTGCTGCGCATCGGTCCCGCCGGGCCGGGGTTCGAGATAAAGAACCCGGTTGAGAAGGTGGTTGTCCAGCCTATCCTCTGGGTAAACCGGCATGGAGAGCGGTTCTGCGATGAAGGTATTGCCTTTTATGATACCTCAACGGGCAATGCCAACGCGAGATACAAAGAAGATGGCTACACCTTCAGCATATTCGATGATTCTATAAAGCAGCGCCTGCTTGAGAGGGGGATTGACCGGTATGTAGGCTGGGATAACCTCCCCGGAACACGGCCGGTCGGCATCGATAATATGATTAATGATGCCCTGGGAAAGGGGACTACGGAGATATTTGTGGCGGACTCCGTCGAAGAGCTGGCCGGGAAGATAGAGACGGACCCGGCGGTGCTAAGGGCCACCGTGGACGAGTACAACAGTTTCTGTGAGAAAGGCCATGACGACCTCTTTGCTAAGGACCCGAAATACCTGTGGCCGCTGAAAGGGCCGAAATACTACGCTGTGAAGACGCGCACTGTCTTTTTGGGGACGATGGGCGGCATCAAGATTAACCACCGGGCGGAGGTGGTGGATAAGAAAGACGAGGTTATTCCCGGGCTCTATGCGGGTGGCTTTGATGCCGGCGGTGTCTACGGTGACAGCTACAGCATCAAGGACTCTTCAGGGATGAGTGCCGGCTTTGCCATCAACTCCGGTCGTATTGCCGGTAAAAATATCCTGAAGTTCATCGGCAAGTAGCGCGGCGCATTCGGTAGCTTCCAGAGTGGCTTACCGTTTAGCAGGCTCGTCGTTTCTTGGTACCGAACGCTATGGCGGTGGCTATTATGTCTGTCAGTTGACAGGAAGGAATAGTTGAATGTCTTTGCCTTTGGACAGGACCAGGGTTATAGAGTGGACAGAAGGGCAGCTCGGTCCGGCAGCAAGCTCGATGCTGGGTGACCTTGGTGCCGATGTTATAAAAATGGAGCCGCCGGGCAGGGGGGAAGGTGGCCGCCACATGATGTCTGTTATGGGGAGGTTAATATCGGGGCTGCCTGAGGGCCCCAACTATTTTTTCGAGGGCAACAATCGCAGTAAACGGGACATCACCGTTGACATCACAAAAGAGGAAGGAAAAGAGATTGTCTACCGGCTGGTGGCAACTGCCGATGTCTTCTTGACCAATTATCGCCAGCAGGTTACTTCAAGGGTTGGCCTGGACTACAAGACCTTATCTCAGTATAATCCCAAGCTTATATATGCGGCCGGCAGCGCCTTTGGTCCGGATGGCCCGGATAGCAATCACCGTGGCTTTGATTATCTGGCCCAGGCAAGGTCCGGTCTCATGACCTCCCTGGGTGAGCCCGGTATGCCCCCGCTGGTCGCCGCCGGGGCGATATCCGACGAGATAGGCGCCGTATTCCTGAGCTATGCCGTGGTCATCGCCCTGCTGGTGAGGGAAAAGCGGGGAATCGGTCAGGAGGTCAATGCATCTCTGCTGGGTAGTATGATTGCTGCTCAGAGTCAAAACGTCACGGCCAGTACCATGGTTGGCGCCGAGTTTGCCAAGCACGACAGGGCCAGGGCCGGGAACCCGCTCTGGAACCATTATAAGTGTGCCGATGGTAAATGGCTGGCCTTCGGCATGCTATGGTCGGACCGGTGCTGGCCTGACTTTTGCCGGGTGATGGGTATTCAGCACCTGCAGAACAACCCGAGATTTGTATCGGAGGAGACAAGGCGGGCTAATTCGGCAGAACTTATCTCCATTCTGGACGATATCATCATCACCAGGCCGAGAAATGAGTGGCTGCAAATCCTTGACGAAGCCATATCCCGAGGCGCAGACATTGTCTACTCAAGGCTCAATACAATATCCGACCTGGCCGATGATCCTCAGGTCATGGCCAACGACTATATAACTACCTTCAAACATGCGGTGCTTGGCGATATTAAGATGGTGGGGCTGCCATACAAATTCGGTAAGACCCCTGGGGCGGTAGGTGGTAGCCAGCATAGAGAAGCACCGGGGCTCGGACAGCATAATGAGGAAGTGCTGCGAGAGCTGGGCTACACCGGCGAGGATATAGCTGCCTTAGAGAGTAAAGGTGTAATCTAGGCGAGTAAAGTTATAAAAGTTGAGGCCCCGCTATTATCCACACGGGGCTGATATTTACTCTACCTGAGCTTGAAGTCTCTGCAGAAATAGTCTATTGTATTGATAGACGATGCATCATGGACTGCTTAAAGGACTATCCTTTTACGCTGCTGAATTTGCTCTATGAAATTAGGTATTGACATTGGCTCGGTAACCGCCAAGGTTGTCGTACTGGACGGAGCGGATAATGTTATTGAAACCAGGTATACCCGTACCAGAGGGCAGCCGGTAGAGACGACCCTTGCCATCCTTGAAGATATACTGGCCAGATACTCGCCTGACCGGTTCACGGTAGCAGCCGCTACCGGTACCGGCGGTGAGCTTATCGCTGACCTGCTTGGCATACCCTTTGTAAACGAGATCACTGCCCAGGCGACGGGCACAGCCCAATTTCACCCCACAGTAAAGACTATCCTTGAGATAGGCGGTGAAGACTCCAAGCTCATTGTACTGGGTGAGGAGTCTGCGGGCACCTCCGTGAAGGTTACTGACTTTGCCATAAACGGTGCCTGTGCGGCCGGTACCGGTTCCTTTCTCGACCAGCAGGCCTCCCGGATGGGTATTCCCATTGAACAGTTTGGCGACATTGCCCTGAAGTCAGAACAGCCGCCACGGGTAGCCGGCCGCTGCAGTGTCTTTGCCAAGACTGACATGATTCATTTGCAGCAGGTAGGCACACCGGTACCCGATATAATCGCCGGTTTGTGCTTCGCCATGGTACGCAACTTTAAAGGACAGGTAATCCGCGGCCGGAATTTGAATACACCTGTTTCTTTTCAGGGCGGCGTGGCCGCTAACAAGGGAATCAGGCGGGCGGTGCTGGAAGTACTGCAATTGGGAGAGGCCGAGCTTATTATTCCGGAACATTTTGCTGTCCTAGGTGCCTTGGGCGCGGCCCTAGTAACTGCCGCCGGTGGCGACGGCGCGGGTATCTTGCCCGAAGATTGTCTCCAGAAAATACGGGACTATATTACCCGGCGGCGGCACGAGTTCGTTACCCTGCCGGCCTTGAAGGGTGATAACTATCCGATATACATTGAGCCAGTCAGGATAGATAAGCCGCAGCCCGTTGATGCCTATGTGGGGGTGGATATAGGTTCCATAAGCACCAATGTCGTGGTGATAGACGGGGAAAATAATGTCCTGGCCCGCCGCTACCTGATGACTTCCGGTCAGCCTATCGAAGCCGTTAAGAGTGGTCTTCGGGAAGTCGGGCAGGAGATAGGCGACAAAGTTGTCATAAAGGGGGCCGGTTCTACCGGCTCCGGGCGATATATGACCGGGGAGTTCTTCGGTGCCGACGTTATCCGAAACGAGATAACCAGCCATGCCAAGGCGGCCTCTTTCGTGTACCCCGAGGTAGACACTATCTTTGAAATCGGCGGCCAGGATGCCAAATATATCAGTCTCCAGAACGGTACCATTGTTGATTTTGCCATGAACAAAGTGTGTGCTGCCGGGACCGGTTCATTCCTTGAGGAACAGGCCGAGAAGCTGGGCATCAGCATCGAGGAGGAGTTCGGCGCCTTGGCCCTGGCCTCAGCACAACCACTCGACCTGGGCGAGCGTTGCACTGTATTCATGGAATCGCAGCTAAACTTCTACAAGCAGAGAGGCGCTGCCAAGGAAAACCTGGTCGCCGGTCTGGCCTATTCTGTAGTCAAAAACTACCTTACCAAAGTGGTAGAGCACCGCCTGGTAGGCGACCACATTCTGTTTCAGGGCGGTACCGCCTTCAATCGGGCGGTAAAGGCTGCTTTTGAGAGCGTCCTCGGTAAGAAGGTGCGGGTCCCGCCCCATCATGATATCCTCGGGGCTATCGGTGTCGCCATGCTGGCCAGAGAGGAAATCGAGACTGATGGCCGGCAGAGCCGCTTCCGCGGCTTCGACCTGGCCGCTAGAAAATACGAGCTGTCATCATTCGAATGCCAGAGCTGCTCCAACCACTGTGAAATCCATAAGGTTGTCTTCGGCGCTGAGCCCCCCCTCTTCTACGGCTCCCGCTGCGGCCTGTGGGATAGCCCGGAAAAGAAGGAGCAGCGCCAGTCTTCCCGCATTCCGCATCTCTTTGACGAGCGCCAGGAAGCCCTGATTAATGCCTATCCCGGCGAATCTCCGGAATCTCCCAATGGTAAGACGGTTGGTATCCCCCGGGCCCTGTTCTTTCATGAACTCTTTCCACTGTGGAAGGCCTTCTTCACCGAAATGGGATTTCAGGTGGTGGTTTCTGACCCGACCAACCGACACATCGTACGGCAGGGTGTGGAGAACGTAATTGAAGAGCCGTGCCTGCCCATAAAGCTGGCCCATGGGCACGTAATCAACCTGCTGGAAAAGGAACCCGATTTCCTCTTCCTGCCGGTACAGTGCACCATGGAGAAGCTATCTACTGACTTTGCCAAGTCCTGGAACTGTCCGCTGACCCAGAGCCTGCCCTTTATCCTGTTCAGTGCAGCGCGGGTGAAGGAAATCCTGGCCACGCCTACAGGTAAAACCCCGGTGGTCTTAAGACCGGTCATCCATCCCGACCGGGGCCGCCCGTGGCTGAGAAGGACATTAAAGAGGGTAGCCCGGAAGACGGGAGTTTCCTCAGCCGCCCGGATTGATAAAGCCATTCAGGCCGGTTTCCAGGCACTTGATTCCTTCAATGACTGGCAACAGCGGCGCGGGCAGGAGGTTCTTGACCAGCTCAAGCCCGAGGAAAAGGCGGTCGTCATCATCGGGAGGGCCTATAACACCTATGACCCGGAGATGACACTGAGCCTGCCGGAAAAGCTGCGTGACCTGGGTATGCTGGCCATACCGCTGGATTTCCTGCCTATTGAATCACTGGCCCGGGAGGTCAGTGTTGACCATCCCAATATGTACTGGAAGGCGGGCCAGAAAATACTGTGCGCCGCCAGAATGATTGCCCGAGACCCCCGGCTATTCGGCCTTTATATCACAAACTTTGCCTGTGGCCCCGACTCTTATCTGCTGCGGTTCTTCAGCCGGGAGACGGAAGGCAAGCCCTTCCTGACCATAGAAATTGACGAGCACTCCGCCGATGCCGGTATCATTACCCGTTGTGAGGCCTTTGTTGATACCATCCGTAACGCGAGAACCAGTGGCACCAGTATGCCCATCCCCATGATCAGTATCTCATCCGACCATACTAACCGGCGGCGTATCTATATACCCTATATGATAGACCACGGCTACGTAACGGCGGCGGCCATGAGGCACTGCGGGGCGGATGCCGAACCGCTACCCGAGTCTGATGACCTTACCCTGGACCTGGGTAGAAAATACACCACTGGCAAAGAATGTTATCCCAGTATTATCACCACCGGCGACATTGTCAAAAAGACCCTGGCGGCGGATTTTGATGCCGACCATGCTGCCTTCTTCATGCCGGCCGCCAGTGGCCCGTGCCGGTTTGGACAGTACAATCGGCTGCACCGGCTGATTCTTGACGGGCTTGGCCTGCATCAAGTGCCGGTACTCGTCTTTGACCAGACGAAGGGTTACCACAACGATATAGCCGCCCTCGGGCGGGGTTTCCGGCTTCATGCCTGGCGGGCGCTGACCATCCTTGATTCAATGCAGAAAATGCTCCTGGAGAAGCGCCCATACGAGATAAATGCAGGTGCGGCGGATGCCATCTATAAGGAGTTGCTTGATGAGCTGGTATACCTGGTAGGCAGGGATGGGGACTCGATGCGGGAATTTTCCCGGCGGGCCCGGGACGCATTTAATACGCTGGCCATTGACAGAAGCATACCCAAGC
>DUEU01000061.1 GCA_011191985.1 Dehalococcoidia bacterium | reverse complement strand
CAGGGAGAAGTGAATGCCCTGAATCAGGGAATCGACGGTGGCCAGCTGTACCGAGGTATCGCCCTGCCAGGCGGCGGCATCGTCACCAATACCAACAGTCAGCCGCTGCCATGAGTCTAGTCGCTTATCCTGGGCACGGTCAGTAATTTTTGACAGCAGGTCAATGAGCCCGAACTCGCCAATCTGGGCGACTTTCATAGTTAAAATTATAACACGGCCAACCGTACGACGGCGACCCCCGGGCTAGTTGTGCCACAGTGTGCTGACTGCCGCGCGACCCGAGCTTCGGTCTCTGGTGCACACACAGCCCCGGTCTAGCAATATTGACAGGGGGTAGTTCCAGACGGTAAACTTATGAATTGGACAACCGCACAGATTTACCCAGATTTTTTGAGGGAGGTGATAACCGGATAGCTAGTGACTACCAATAAGACTTTTTCTAAAGAATGTAAGGCGAGGGGGAAATAATAGCAGATGGCAAAGATACCGGAAAAAATTGAGACCTGGCAGATGGTGGAGCCAGGGAAACTGGCCAGAACCAGCGTGGATGTTCCTGAGATTAAGCCCGGCGAAGCGCTGGTTGAGGTTGCTGGCTGCGGCGTGTGCCATACCGACCTGTGCTACTTTTATGACGGTGTGCGTACCGTAAACGAACCACCGCTTACCCTGGGGCACGAAATCAGCGGCACGGTAATCGCCGGCGATGACAAATGGATAGGCAAGGAAGTAATCATACCCGCCGTGATGCCCTGTAACAATTGCCCGATTTGTGCTGCTGGCAGGGGTAACCGGTGTCTGGCGCAGAAGATGCCGGGCAACAGCATGGGTATTTACGGTGGTTTCTCCAGCCATATTGTGGTACCTTCCCAGGACCTGTGTGTAATACCCGATAAGAAGGGGCTACCCCTTTCCCATTTTGCCGTGGTTGCCGACGCCGGTACTTCACCCTACCAGGCAGCCATGCGGGCTGAGGTGAAGCCTGGCGATTTAACCATTGTCATTGGCACTACCGGTGGGCTTGGTGTTTATGCTACCCAGATATGTGCCGCATTAGGGGCCAAGGAGGTAATCGGCATCGCCCGCAATCCGGAGAAGCTGAAACGGGCTTTGGACTTCGGGGCAACCCACGTCATCAGTTCATTAGACAAGGCCCCCCGGGATATCAGGGACGATTTCCGGAACTACTGCAAGGAAAAGGGAATACCCTCCAATTACGGCTGGAAGATATTTGAATGGACCGGCACCGATGACGGCCAGGCGATCGGCCTGGAGTTACTATCTTTTATTGGCAAGCTGGTAATATGCGGCTTTGGTATGCAGAAGAATGAGTACTCCCTGTCCAGGTTAATGGCCTTTGATGCCGATATTATCGGCTCATGGGGTTGTCTGCCCAAATACTACCCCGAGGTCCTCAAGATGATCCTCGACGGTAAGATACAGATAGAGCCTTTCGTTGATACCCGGCCGATGAGCCAGATTAAAGAAGCCTTTGAAGAAGCCCATAAAGGTGGGCTGATGAAACGGATAGTGTTAGTCCCTGATTTTTGAAAACTAGGAAAGGAGGTTATATCAGAAATGTCTTTAGATTGGATGCCCAGAGAAGGCGGCTTGAAAGACCACAACATTTGGGGTATGGAGCACTTCGGCACGGAACCTCCCTGCACCGTTTACGAGGAGAAACCCATCATCGACTCCAGCGGCAAATCGGTGGAGGGGCTTTACAGCGCCTGGATTACGCTGAATAACCCCGCCCAGTACAACTCCTATACCACCGAGATGGTCAAGGGAGTTATCGCCGGTTTCCACCGGGCACAGATGAACCGCAGAGTAGTGGCAGTGGTCTTCACCGGCGCCGGCAAGGACGCTTTCTGTACTGGCGGCAACACCAAGGAGTATTCGGAGTACTACTCCACCAAACCGGTGGAGTACCAGCAGTACATGGAGCTTTTCAATGGGATGGTCGATTCCATCCTGATGTGCCAGAAGCCGGTTATCCGGCGGGTCAATGGCATGAGCGTCGCCGGTGGCCAGGAAATCGGCGGCGCCTGCGACATAGCCGTCGCCTCCGACCTGGCTATCTTCGGGCAGGCTGGCACCCGCCACGGTTCAGCGCCGGTGGGCGGCTCTACAGACTTCCTGCCCTGGGCACTCAGTTCAGAGGACGCTATGTGGAACTGCATCTCCTGCGAGTTCTGGAGCGCCTACAAGATGCTACGCAAGAATTACTTGAGCAAGGTGGCGCCGGTGCTCAAGCAGGGTGACAAGTTCATCCGCAATCCCCAGGTTATCACTGACGCTTGGCTGAAGGACGGCGAGATTGTCTACGGCGAGTCTGTTACCGGCGAGGCGGCCAAGGCAGCTCGGGAGCTAGTCAAATCCCTCCCCGTGGATTTCACTTTGCTGGATAACGAGGTGAACAAGATACTCTGGACTTTCACTAACCTCTTCGAAGGCTGCTTGATGAAATCCATCCAGGGTATCCGGGAGAAGAAGAAGTTCTTCTGGGATATGAACAAGAACGACCATCTCTACTGGCTGGCTACCAATATGACTGGCGAGGCTTTCTTGGGCTTCGGCGCCTTCAATACCAAGAAAATAACCGGCCAGGACACCATCGACTTCGTCAAGTACCGCCAGATGATTGCCGAAGGCCATGCCATGAACGAGGAGCTTTTCGAAGCCGTCCTGGGCAAACCTCAGCAGAAATAGTTCAAGCATCACAAGCCGACTCTCAAGAGCCCGGAGATAGGTTCTCCGGGCTCTTTCTTAGCTTGACAAAGTGGCCGGCACCGATTAGCATTTTACTTGGGTCGTGCTAGGCGGGGAGCTAGCGGTGCCCTGAACCTGCAATCCGCTACAGCAGGGTTGAATCCCCGCCCGAGGACGTTGTCTGGTGGGACTACTCGGGCTAAGCGGCGTTGACGGCCGGGTCCTACGCGGCAGAGTACTATGAATCCCGTCAGGTCTGAGAGGAAGCAGCGGTAAATAGTGGCCTCTGGGTGCCGTAGGGTTACCTGGTTTGAGCTGGCTGGTCGGAGCAAGCCATGAGGCACGGTCAACGGCGGGTGCACGACCCATTTAACTACTCATGAAAAGAGTAACCTCTGTCCGGCGTCACCCGAAACAGGGGCCACTGCTTACCCAGGCAAAGGGTCTGATGAGGCAGTTCGGCCTCAAGGCCAGAAAGGGTCTGGGGCAGCATTTCCTTATCGATGAAACGGTTCTCCAGCTTATCGTTTCCGCTGCCGGGCTTACCCGCGATGACGTTATCGTGGAAATTGGGCCGGGCCTCGGTGTGCTGACCCGGGAACTCGCCCGGCGGGCCGGCCAGGTAATCGCCGTCGAGATAGATAATAAACTGGCCGCTATCCTGCGACAGGCCCTCGCTCCGGTCAACAACGTCAGCATCATCAACGGCGACATACTTAACATCGACCCGGCTGATTTGTCACCAGAGCTGGCGGAGAAGCTACCTGCGGCCACTGGCCGCCTCTTTAGGTACAAGGTGGTGGCCAACCTGCCCTACTATATTACCTCCCCGGCACTGCGCCATCTCCTCGAAGCTACGGTCAGGCCGGAGCTTATGGTGGTTATGGTGCAGAAAGAGGTAGCCGAGACGATAGCTGCCAGGCCGGGAAAGATGAGCCTGTTAAGTGTCAGCGTCCAGCTTTACGGGGAACCGTATATAGTTGGTCTTGTACCCGCCCGGTGCTTCTATCCGGAACCGGAGGTCGATTCGGCCATACTGCGCATCAATGTTTATCGGCAGCCCCCGGTCGCCGCCGAGAATGCCCCGGGCTTCTTTAGGCTGGTGCGTGCGGGCTTCAGTGCCGCCCGCAAGCAGATAGTCAATTCCTTGGCCCTGGGTCTAGGCCTGCCCAGGGCTGAGGTTTCACCTTTACTGGAGGCGGCCGGCATCGCTCTCCAGAGACGGGCTGAGACGCTGACCATTGATGAATGGATACGTTTATGGCAGGCATCTGCCAGGCCGGGAGAACCGGCGTGCTGACCGTGGCGGCGCCGGCCAAGCTGAACCTGACTCTGGAGGTCCTGGGGAAACGCCCTGACGGCTTCCACGAGATACGCAGCGTTGCTCAGACCATAGCTCTCCATGACAGCTTCTGCTTCGGTATAAGTCAGAATATTGAATTCCACTGCAACCGGCTTGACTGGATTGCCAGCGAGAGTCTGATATCTAAAGCGGTAAACCTGCTCAAGGAAACAAGTGGCTGTTCCCAGGGAGCAGCGATTGAGATTGACAAAAACATCCCGCTGACCGTGGGGCTGGGTGGAGACAGCAGCGGTGCCGCGGCCACGCTACGGGGACTGAATAATCTCTGGGGATTGGGGCTATCACTGGCGGAACTGTCTGACCTGGCCTCGCGGCTGGGTTCCGACGTGACCTTCTTTCTCTACGGTGGCACCGCCTTACTTGAAGGCCGGGGGGAGATAGTAACCCCGCTGCCGCCGCCCCCTCGTATGTGGGTGGTCTTGCTGGTGCCGCCCGGGCCTCGAATGCCGTCCAAGACGGGGCGACTCTACGCCAGACTGGACATCCGCAACTATACCCTGGGGCGGATTACCGACAGTCTGGTTGCCTCGCTAAAATCCGGCAAGGGCCTGTCTATGTCGCTATTCAACGTGTTCGAACACGTTGCCTTCGACAGCTTCCCGGGACTGGAAGACTACCGGCAGCAATTTTTACAGGCCGGCGCCGGTGAAGTCCACCTGGCTGGCTCCGGACCGGCCCTGTTTTCCCTTCTAGATGACCGGCCCCGGGCCGAACGGATATACAAGCGCCTGCAACAGGAAGGTTTGGAGTCTTATCTAACGGAAACGGTAACGAATATAGACCCGTTAGCGTAAACTGCCTATAATATAGTCAGGGAGGTATATCATGAGCAATACCATGGACAACCTACAGGCAGCCTTTGCCGGCGAGAGCCAGGCCAATCGGCGTTACCTGTTTTTTGCCGATAAGGCGGTAAAAGAAGGCCAGCCCGGGATAGCTCGGCTGTTTCGGGCCACGGCGGAGGCCGAGACAATCCACGCCCGCAATCACCTTGAGGTTATGGGTGAAATCGGCTCAACCGCGGATAATCTTGAAGCCGCCAT
This sequence comes from Dehalococcoidia bacterium, assembly GCA_011191985.1. GTDB lineage: Bacteria > Chloroflexota > Dehalococcoidia > Dehalococcoidales > W111 > W111. The sequence goes on along the minus strand of DUEU01000061.1, from coordinate 4,986 downwards.
CGCCGGGGAGAATTATGAGTTCTCAGAAATGTATCCCGGCTTTATTGAGCAGGCTAAATCGGAAGGTAACAAGAGGGCCGAGACCAGTTTTGTCTTTGCCAACAAGGTAGAGCAAATTCACCACGGTCTGTTCCAGAAGACGCTGCAAACCCTTAAGGCAGGCCAGAAGATAAAGGACGAGCCCTACTTTGTCTGCCAAGTCTGCGGCTATACTGTTGCTGGGGTAGCCCCTGATAGATGCCCCGTCTGCGGTGCCCCCCGCGGCAAATTCATGTCTGTTTAGCCGCATTAGAGATAGAGGGGAAATATGAGAGCGCTAGTTAGAGGGTTTGCTCCCTGATAAAATCGATGAACTCCTGGAGTAACCGTGAGACCACTCTCTCTTTCCGGTATACGCACCAGAAATCTCGCTTGAGCGTTACCCCTTCAATTCCGATGGCCTTGACTAACCCGAGGGCGACGCTTTTCTTGATGGCCAGATTCGATACAAAGGCGATGCCCAGCTTAGACTCCACCGCCGAGACCACTGCCTCGGTCGTGCCCAGAATAAGAGCTGGCTTGCACAGGCTAAGATCAAATCCGGCTTTACGCAACAGCGATCCCACACTAAGTTGAGTTCCTGATGTACCCTCCCTGAATATCAGCGGTTCTGCGGTCACTTCTAAAAATGGAACCCGTGTCCGGCTGGCAAAGGGATGCTCAGGAAAAACAATCAGCACTATTTCATCCTCAGCGATCTTGAAGACCTCTAGCTCCCTATCCTCAGGGGACACTCCGCAGAAGCCGATGTTGTACGCGCCACTTTTTACGGCATCGATAACTTTTGAAGAGTCGGTCACTTCCAGCTCAATGCTGACCGCCGGGTGCCGCCTTTTAAATTCGCTTAGAATGGGCGGAATGAGAAAATCCCCTGGTATAGTACTGGCAGTGACAGTGAGATTGCCAATTACTTCCTCTTTAAGCCGTTCAAGGTCGTCTACCAAGGCGGCATGCTCCTTGGAAACTGATTTCGCAAACAATAACAGGCGTTTACCCGCCTCAGTCATCACCAGTGTTTTCTGGCGACGGTCGATAAGGCGCACGCCGAGATCCTGCTCAAGTTTCTGTATTTGAAAAGAGACGGCCGGCTGGCTGATAGAAAGCTTCTTGGCTACTTCTGAAAAGCTCCCTAGCCTGATTACTTCCGCGTAGGTCTTAAGATAGTCCAGGTTCATATATTACTCCAATATAAAAGTTATTTATCTTGACTATCAGAATAATTTATGCTAAAATCCTCACTGGTTATTCTACTTTATCTCGTTAAAATCATCAATAGTCTAAAACCCAAGGGCGTATTGTGGGACGAGTCTGGACACCAAGAACAAAAATAATTCTGGCCGGTCTGATATTTGGTGCATTAGGTGCTCTGGCGGTCAACTGGGGTAACCCGCCCAATATGGGGATCTGCGTCGCCTGCTTTCTACGCGACATCGCCGGCGCCCTCAAACTGCATCAGGCTTCAGTGGTGCAATACCTGAGGCCAGAGATTATGGGTTTTACTCTAGGGGCATTTATCACCGCATTCGCCTTTCGTGAGTGGCGGCCCCGGGGAGGAGCCTCACCGGTCGTTCGATTTGTCCTGGGTGCCCTGGTGATGATAGGTGCCCTGGTCTTCCTGGGCTGCCCGATAAGAATGCTGCTGCGCCTGGCCGGTGGTGACCTGAATGGAATTACCGCATTGGCGGGAATGATATTCGGTGTGCTGGTCGGCATTTTCTTCCTGAAAAGGGGCTTCAATCTGGGCCGGGCCGTTAAGATACACCCCGTAGCGGGCTGGATAATACCGCTGATTATGATAGGGTTGCTGCTCTTCGCCATTTTGAAACCCGATTTTATCGCCTACAGTGAAAGTGGACCGGGTTCAATGTATGTGCCATTAGCGCTCGGCCTGGGTATCGGCCTGCTGGTCGGTTTCATGGCGCAACGTACCAGGCTCTGCTCGGTCGGTGCTTGGCGTGACATCTTCCTGGTTAAAGACTTTTACCTAATCAGCGGGATTGCCGCTTTCTTCGTAGCGGCAATAGTCACCAATTACATCGTTGGTAATTTCGGCACTGAAGGAATATACCACTGGGGCTTTGCCGAACAGCCGGTTGCCCACCGTGACCACCTGTGGAACTTCTTCGGCATGGGACTGCTTGGTCTCGCCGCCACCCAGATTGGCGGTTGCCCCCTTCGCAACCTAGTACTTTCCGGAGAGGGCGATACCGATGCCGGCGTGACCATCCTGGGTTATCTCGCGGGGGCGGCCATAGCCCATAATTTCCTGCTGGCTTCCATCCCCAGTGGGGTCGGCACCTGGGGGCCGGTGGCCGTTATTCTGGGCTGGGCTTTCTGCATAGCCATTGGTTTTCTGATGAGAGAAAGGGCATGAAGGTGACTTACTATGGCGTTTCTTAAGCGGCAGCAAAAGGTTAAGTTCGAGGGCGGCGGCCTGGTGCTTTTTCAGGAGGTGCCGCAGGCCATGCTCGCGGAGAAGGTGCTCAAATCCGCCGGATATACCGTGAGGCTAGTGGCACCGCCGCCGGAACTGCGCAAGGGGTGTGACCTGGCTGTAGAAATCAACCTGGTCGAGCAGGCCGGCATCGAGCGTCTCCTTAAAGAAAGGGATACGGCCTATGTCAGCATCAACCCTATCCGGCCGGGCACCGCGCCGCTTCTCGAAATCGTCAAGGTCACTGATTTTGGCGACTGGGTCATGGTCAAAGCCGGTAACATGAAGATTACCTACGAAAAGAGGCGCGGTATCATCGTTAATGTGTCGGGGGGCGGTTGCCCTGACATCCCCTACCTTCATGCCGAATTAGTTGACAAAAGGCTAGACGAAGCGCCAAGGCCGAAAGACGTTGGCTTTACCCTTTGTGCCCTGAACCTGGAAAGAGCTCTGGAAGAATGCCTCACATTGTATGCAGAGGGTGACAAAACATGATGCTCATTGCCGGGACGGTCCCCATCCGGGACATGCCTTTAAGTATAGGAGAGGTCACCGCGGGGGAAGAAGTTCTCTTCGTAAACGGAGAGAGTATTCCGTGCACGCAGGGCACCGGTGCCATGGTAAGTGCGGCGCTGGCAACTACAACTTATCTCGGGCTTGACGCCCCTCATACTCTGCTAGCCGGTGATGTTGGCGAGGGCACAGGCAGCCGTGAGCTATACCAGTACCTGATTGACCATATTGCCGAGATTTCGCCGACAGTACTGGCATTACACTATTGGTTGCCCGAGATGTCCCAGACCCGGCAGCTCTGCGAGGCTGTCAAGAAATGTCGCCGGCGCCCGCTTATGATTGCCGACGCCGCTTCCATGTACTCGGCAAAAGGCGCCGGACTGGCCGAGGAATTTGACATCTTTACCCCTGATGCCACCGAAATCGCCTTTCTCGCTGACCCCGATGCCACGCACCCGGCCTATATCGCCCGACACCTGTTCGAGACTGACATAGCCCAGGCCCCTGAGCTGGCCCGGGTTGCTTATAAAAACCGCGGCGCGGCCAAGCTGCTGCTGGTTAAGGGAGCGACGGACTACATCATCAGAGATGGTGAGGTGCTGGCCATGGTAACCGAGCCGGATGTCCCACCTTTAGAAGCAATAGGGGGCACGGGCGATGCCATTACCGGCCTGGTAGCAGCTCTGGTGTATGCTGAAATGGAGCCATATGAGGCGGCTGTTATCGCTGCCAAAGCCAACCGCATGGCTGGGAAATATGCTCGAGCAACCCCGGCAACCAGGGTGAAACATATTGTTGACCAGTTCCCCGCCGTCTTCAGAGACAATCTGTGCCAGTGGAGCGGCGTCTGCTTCTTAGAAGGAGGGAATTGAAATGGTGGAGGTCGATGTTAGAGGTTTTTCTTGCCCGGTACCGGTAGTCCGCACCAAGAAAGCGATGGAGGCGAATCCTGAGGAAGTACTAGCGGTGATGGTTGAGACGGCCGTCTCTAAGGAGAATGTATCGCGGCTGGCCAAAAGCCAGGGCTATTCCGTTAAAGTGGAGGAGGTCTCTGGGGAATATCGACTCACCCTCACGCCAAGGGATAGCTGAGGAGGTAATAAAGGTTACAGAGATTGATGCGTGGGGACTGCCCTATCCTAGGCTAGTCATTGAAACCAAGAAAGCCCTAGAGGCAATGGAGGCAAGAGATATAACTGTTGACAAAGCGACGTGCTACATGGCAATTTTAATAGGAGCTAAGATTATCATTAGGTGAAGTGAATTGATAGAGATAAGTATACCGGGCCAGCGTACTTACAAGCTCGAACATCTGGTTTTAGACCTCAATGGCACGATTTCGCTGGATGGAGAAATAGTAGAGGGAGTTGTGGAAAGACTTGATGTATTACGCAGTCTTCTCGACATCTCGATTGTGACCGCAGATACTCGAGACAGAGCGCAAGAACTGGGGAACATTCTACGGGTTAAGATACACAAGGTTGACCCGGGGAATGAGCAGGACCAAAAGCTCTTGCTTGTCCAGCAACTGGGTAGTGAGGGCACTGCCTCCATAGGAAACGGTTCCAATGACGCTTATATGCTGAGGGAATCTATCTTGGGAGTTTGCGTGATTGGTCCGGAAGGCGCATCTGTTGATGCAGTGACGAGTTGCGATGTGGTAGTGCCTAATATTAATGCAGCTTTGGATTTATTAATCAAGCCTGAGCGGCTTATCGCAACACTACGTGAGTGATAAGCCGGTCGTGATTTATTTTTCTAAATTGGCCAGCTGGGCATCAGCTTCTTCGTGGCACTAGCAAAGCAATTATTACCATTCATCGTATCTCTGATTAACCTCGCGGCTGGGTTAAATAGAGTTCCTCTTGTAAAGTAATAGGTTGCTTGCAGAATTAGTATTTGGTAAACTGACTAGGATGCATGGGCCGTTAGCTCAGTTGGCAGAGCACCTGACTTTTAATCAGGGTGTCGCAGGTTCGAGACCTGCACGGCCTACCACT
>DUEU01000060.1 GCA_011191985.1 Dehalococcoidia bacterium | reverse complement strand
GCTAAAGGAGAACATTCATGACCAAAAGTTCCTTGATAAATACACGGTAGGCTTTGACAAATTCAAGGAATACGTGATGGGTGTCGAAGACGGAGTACCCAAGACACCGTCCTGGGCTGAGGCTATTACTTCAGTTCCCGCTGACATTATTGAGGACCTGGCTCGGGAATATGCTACCTCCAAGCCGGCAGCACTGATTGCGGGCTATGCTGCCGGTCGTACTGCCTACGGGGAGGAATATCACCGGGCAGCGGCAACCCTAGCCGCGATTACAGGGAATATTGGCATCCACGGGGGAGGCGCTGCTGGGTTTGAGCGCGGACCACTGGGAATAATGATAGGGCCTGGCCTACCTGAAGGCAAGAATCCGTTGGAAACCAGTTTACCTTCGGTAAGAGGCAGCCTTGATGCCGCCCTTCGTAATCGAACCAGAATACACACGTGCCGAACGTGGGATGCTATCCTCAAAGGTAAAGCAGGTGGCTACCCCGGTGACCCGAAGCTGCTATATGTAGTCGCTACTAATACTCTGAACCAATTTCCAAATATTAATAAAGGTATTCAAGCACTGGGCAAACTGGATTTCATCGTTGTCCATGAACAGTTCATGACACCGACGGCGAAGTATGCCGATGTTCTTCTGCCCGTAGTGACCAACTGGGAGAGAAATGAACTTGCCCGGCCTTGGCTATCAGGACCGTACTATATATATATGAACAAGGTTATTGATACCATGCATGAAGCGAAGTCAGACTTTGAGATATTCTGTGAGTTGGCTACCCGGCTGGGCTTTAATTACAGTGACAAGACGTGGGACGAGTGGATAGATGAGGTCTTCAAGACATCTCCTGATATGTCCAAGGATATCCCCAACTATGAGGCTTTCAAGCGAGACGGCGTTTATAAGTTTAAGCTGGACAAGCCGCAAATATGCTTCAAGAAGCAAATTGAGGACCCCGAGGATAATCCTTTCCCCACGCCGTCGGGTAAAATTGAAATCTACTCTCAGCGTTTAGCAGAGTTGAATAATCCGAAACTCCCCCCTGTGCCAAAGTATATTGAAACTTGGGAGAGCGTTAATGATCCTCTGGCAAAAAGATACCCTCTCCAGCTTATCACCATACATTTTCTGACACGGGCTCACTCCAATTTCGATAATACCACATGGCTGAAGCAGCTCGAGAAGCAAACGGTTTGGCTCAACTCAACCGATGCTCACTCTAGAGAAATCAGTGACGGTGACGAGGTTAAGGTTTTTAACAACAGGGGAGAGGTGATTCTACCTGCTAAGGTAACAGAGAGAATTATGCCCGGCGTGGTGGCCATCGGCGAAGGTGCCTGGTATAGACCTGACCAAACTGGAGCCGATAGGGGTGGCTGCCCTAATGTCTTGACCAAAGATGACTATTCGCCAGGGGGAGCATGGCCTCTCAATACCAGCTTAGTTGAAGTTCGAAAAGAGGGATAGCTGATCTACCCCAACGAAGGACACCATTTATTGAATTAGAGAAATAGATGCTTACTCCCTTTTAGAATCTTAGGGTAATCACCCTCACCCCCTTTATCCCCCTCTCCCTCAAGGGAGAGGGGGAAGAAAAAAGAAGAGGGGGCAAGGCCCCTTTTAAACACTGTGCATATCTATGCTCAGTCGGCTATTTTTCAAAAGAAAAACGGAACTAGCTCTGCGATAGTTCGGGGAGGACAAGGGGGTATCTCATGAAAAAGTGACTCACTTTTCCCCCCAATGGATTCACTAAATTATGTTAACACAATATACAGAACATATATAAAAATCATGAATAGTAACTGGAAAAAACTGAGTGCTCTAAATGCTATTGTAAATGAACGAAGGTCTTTTGGCATGCCGGGTATAAGATTCCACTCTCACACTTGTTTTGCTAAACCTCGATAAAAAGAGGCGTAGACTTGATATGATGACAATACAATAAATAATATTAACGCAAAATGTACCATGTGAGAAACCTTAATATATCGCTCTTAGTTATATCCCTCTTTCACGGATGGTAGCATTTTTATGGTTGTGGGGTCAGGCTGACCCCTTTCAGAACCAAAATATACATAGTAATCATAAGTAATAGCGCCATGACTACCAAGATTTTATATGCTATCACAAAAGAGTGCAGGTCCTCCGGCAGAAATAATATACGTCCTTTTTCCCATTGGTGTTTAGCAAAGTTTTTAAAAAAAGTTAAATAGGCTATATATAGCAAAAACGCTATGCCTAATATCGATACGAAGTGCATCATCTCTTAATGTCCTCTATATTTGCTAATATTTTACCACTCTCTCGCAATATAAGAAGGGAGAGGATTTTAGAGAGGGGCTGGCGCCCCGCTCCCCTATTCCCTCCCCCTCTCCTTGATAGGAGAGGGGGAACGAGGGGGTGAGGTAGATAAAACCTCGATAATTGCATTTACACCGGTCTTGTGCTATATTTTTTATATATAAAATTTAATATCTAACCGCTAGGGGTGCGCAAAGGCTGAGAGGCTGTCTTTAAGCCAACCCTGGGAACCTGAACTCGGTAATGCGAGCGGAGGGAAGCGGCAGCAACTTAGACCAGGGGTCAGGTAGTGGCCGAAGCCCTTGGTTTAATTTTGCGGAGGGAAATGATGACCCAACTGGAACTGGCGCGGGCGGGGACTATCTCGCCACAGATGAAGACGGTGGCCGATAGCGAAGGGCTAGATGTTGAATATATCCGCCATGGCCTGGCTGAGGGCACGATTGTCATCCCGGCCAACATGAAACACCATAACCTCGTCCCCTGCGGCATCGGCCGGGGGCTGCTCACCAAGGTGAATGCCAATATCGGTACCTCTTCAGACTTCGGCAGCATGGATACCGAGATGGAAAAGCTCCAGGTAGCAATGCAGTGCCGGGCGGATACCGTCATGGACCTGAGCACCGGCGGTGATATAGCGGCCATCCGCCGGGCGATTATCGCCGCCAGCCCACTGGCCATCGGCACCGTACCCATCTATCAGGCGGGCATCGAGGCCATAGACCGGCACGGTGCCATCGTCAAGATGAGTGTTGACGACCTTTTCAATGCCATCGAGGAGCATGCCCGGGACGGTGTTGATTTCGTAACCGTGCACTGCGGGGTAACTCAATCGGCCATCGCCCGGCTGCGCCAGCAAAAGCGGGTGGCCGATGTCGTCTCACGGGGCGGGGCTTTTCTCATCGGCTGGATGCTCTACAACGAGCGCGAAAATCCCCTCTACGAGCACTATGACCGCCTGCTAGAAATAGCCCGGCAGCTTGATGTTACCCTGAGCCTCGGCGACGGCATGCGGCCCGGCTGTCTGGCCGATGCCACCGACCGGGCCCAGGTTGAAGAACTGCTCGTCATCGGGGAGCTGGTAGAGCGGGCCCGTGACGCCGGCGTCCAGGTAATGGTCGAGGGGCCGGGGCACATCCCCCTCAATGAGATTGAGGCTAACGTTACCCTGCAGAAGTCTATCTGCAAAGGGGCGCCTTTCTACGTGCTGGGGCCGCTGGTAACCGATGTTGCCGCCGGCTATGACCACATCACCGGCGCCATCGGAGGGGCGATCGCCGCTGCTGCCGGTACGGATTTTCTTTGCTACGTAACACCCGCTGAGCACCTCTCCCTGCCCGACCCCGATGATGTAAGAAAAGGCGTAATCGCTTCGCGCATCGCGGCGCATGCCGGTGATATCGCTAAGGGGATAAAAGCTGCGCAGGAGTGGGACAGAAAGATGTCCCTGGCCAGAAAAAGGCTCGACTGGGATGAGCAGGCCCGGCTTTCTCTGGACCCCAGTCGGTCTCAGCAGGTACACAGCAAGCATACTACCGGGGGCCAGGCGTGCAGCATGTGTGGCAAGTACTGTGCCATGGAACTGATGGCCGAGTTTCTCAACACCTCGGCGCCGCGGTGCTAATCACGGTCATAACACGAGGAGGCAATATCAAGGAACATGGAACTTGACGAGGTAACTATATCCCGGGCAATAGCGGAAAGCTATATAAAAGAATTCCTGGCGGCCACGGAGGTGGATGTTGCCATAGTCGGCGCCGGGCCGGCCGGCATGACGGCGGCCTATTACCTGGCGAGAGGGGGCACTAAAACAGCCGTCTTCGAGAGGCAGTTACGTCCCGGTGGGGGTATGCCCGGCGGCGGTATGCTATTCAACCGCATCGTCGCCCAGGAAGCCGGGAAAACACTGCTGGATGAATTTGAAATACGATACGAACAGTATGCACCGGGCTATTATACCGCCGATGCACTGGAGGCGGTCTCGACCATCTGCTCCCGGGCTATCAGGGCGGGGGCGAAGATATTCAACTCTATCAGTGTCGAAGATGTTATGATACGTGATGACGACCGCATAACCGGCCTGGTGCTGAACTGGAGCGCCGTCTCTCTGGCGGGAATGCATGTAGACCCGCTGGCGATAAAATCTCAGGTGGTTATTGACGCTACCGGGCACAGCACCGAAATCTGCCGTATTATAGAGAATAAGATTGGGGCCAGACTGATGACCACAACGGGAGGGGTGGTAGGCGAGAAATCGATGTGGGCGGAACGGGGGGAGGCCGAGATACTCGATAACACCCGAGAGGTGTATCCTGGCCTGCTGGTGGCCGGGATGGCGGCCAACGCCGTTTTCGGGTCACCTCGTATGGGGGCCGTATTCGGCGGCATGCTGCTGTCGGGGAAGCGGGCCGCTGAGCTGGCCCTGACCATGCTAAAACCGGAGAGGTAATTTATTTAGTGGCGATAGATGGCGAATTTATCCGGGTGCGATAGACAAAAATGAGAGCGGAAATAATCTCGATTGGTACTGAGCTTCTGCTAGGGGAGACTGTTGATACCAACTCCAACTACCTTGCCGGTCAACTTCCTCTGCTGGGGATAGACCTTTACTGGATTTCACAGGTAGGTGATAACCAGCTCCGTCTGGTAGAGGTGCTAAAACGTGCCTGGCAGCGCTCAGAGCTGCTGCTGACCACTGGCGGGCTGGGCCCGACCGAAGATGACCTTACCCGCGAGTCGATAGCCGAAATGTTCGGGGAGGACATGTCTGTTTCGCTGGTACTCAAGCAGGAGATAGAGGAATTTTTTAGCCAGCGTGGCCTCGAGATGCCGCTCAGCAACCTGAAGCAGGCAACGCTGATTCCCTCGGCCAGTGCCATCCACAATATCCGGGGCACTGCACCCGGCTGGTGGGTGGAAAAGGATAGCCATATACTGATTGCCATGCCTGGCCCACCAAGGGAGATGCAGCATATGTGGGAACTGGAGGTTCAACCTAAACTCCGGCAGAGATTTGCCGGCACCGTCATCCTGTCCCGCACCGTTAAGACCTTCGGTCTCACCGAGGCCGCCGTTGACGAGATGGTGACCCCGTTACTTTCCGGTACTAACCCTACCCTGGCGATTTACGCCAAGGCCGACGGTATCTATCTGCGCCTGACAACCAAGGCACAGAGTCAGATCGACGCCGAAGAAACGCTCGCCCGGGGCGAAGCCAGTGTCCGGTCAATACTCGGTGAGTATATCTGGGGGACTGACCATGACACCCTCGAGGGTGTTGTCGGACAATTACTGGTAGAGAAAGGCCTGAGCCTGGCCGTCGTGGAGTCCTGCACCGGCGGACTGCTGGCGGCCACCATCACCGACGTACCAGGAAGCTCAATCTATTTCAAGGGAGGCATAGTGGCCTACTCGAACGAGGCCAAGGTAGCCTGCGGTGTTGCCCCTGGCCTTATTGCCAACTGCGGCGCCATCAGCCTCGAAGTTGCCCGGGCCATGGCTCAAGCCGCCCGGGCATACCTGAAGGCCGATATCGGGGTCAGCACTACCGGTGTGGCCGGCCCGAACGGGGTGGAAAACAAGGCCGCCGGTATGTTATATATTGCCGTGGACGACGGCCACACCAGCCGGGTGATTCAGGGCAACTACCCCGGCAACCGGCCCCAGATAAAGCGCCGGGCGACTACGGCGGCCCTGTTTGAGCTTAAAAAACTGCTCACGGCAGTTAACGATAACCGAAAAACCTAGGGGGTTCTGATGCACCTGATAATCGATGGGTATGGGAGCAACGTAGAAATCCTGAAGAGCGAGGAATTTATTTACCGGCTGCTTGACCAGTATCCCGCCGAGATAGGCATGACCAAGATATCATCCCCGGTCGTGGTCAGATATACCGGTGACGACTGGGGGATATCCGGTTTCGTTATGATTGCCGAGAGCCATATCAGCATTCATACCTTCGTGGAACGGTGCTACGTCAATATAGACGTTTTCTCCTGCAAAGACTTTGATGCTGAGCAGGCCATCAAGGACCTCAGCGAGCGCCTTCAGTTGACCGAAAGAACCACCCAACTCATCGACCGGGATGGCCAGCGCTTCAGCCGCCCGGGCGAGAAGGATAGAATTGCCTACACCAGGCTATGATGGCGCCGGTAACACTTTTACCAGGGGAGACTTTTATCCTCATCCATTTCTTTATTGAGAAGGAAGCTGATACTCTATGGAATATGAAGTGCCGGGAAGTTTCGCCGCTCTGGCACCGCCCTACTCCGACCGGGAAAAAGCCAGAGTAGTAATACTGCCAGTGGCTTACGACGGTACTGCCGAGTGGCACAGCGGTGCCCGCGACGGCCCCCGAGCCATTATTGAGGCCTCCCGTTACCTTGAGCTCTACGACATTGAGCTTGAAAGGGATATCAGCGAAGTGGGCATCCACACCCTGCCCGAGATACCGCCGGCGATGGCCGGGCCGGAACACATGATACAGCGGGTCTATGAGGTCACCCGTGGGCTGCTGTCTGAAGACAAGACGGTACTTATGCTGGGGGGGGAGCATACCCTGACACTGGGCACCGTCCGCGCCTACCGGGAGCGGTATCCTGACCTGTCGGTCCTGCAACTGGACGCCCACGCCGACCTCCGTGACCGCTACCTAGGGACAGCCTTCAGCCAGGCTACCGTGATGAGACGTGTCCGTGAGCTCTGCCCAGTAGTGCCGGTGGGCATCCGCAGCCTTAGCGAGGAAGAACACCGGTTTATAACCGAAACCGGTATAACTCCCTTCTATGCCCACGACCTTATCTCAGGCAATGTAGCCAATCATGATATTGTTGAGTCTCTCTCCCAAAAAGTCTACATAACCGTAGACCTGGATGTACTTGACCCGTCAATCATGTCCGCCGTCGGCACCCCTGAGCCCGGAGGCATCGACTGGTACCAGCTGCTGGGCCTGCTGCATGAAGTCGCCCGAGACCGGCATATTGTCGGCTTCGACCTTGTTGAGCTCTGCCCGCAAGAAGGCCCCGCTGCCGGCGCCTTTACCGCGGCCAAACTGGCCTACAAACTTATCGGCTATATCTTCGAGGGAAAGAGTGAATAACGCTTTTACCCTGGGGCGGCTCTTTGGCATCCAGGTGCGGTTGCATTTTACCTGGTTCATAATCTTTGTACTGGTGACCGCTTCTCTGGTCGACCCCGACTGGTTAAGGTTATCGAGCTGGGTTGTTGGCATAGCCACCAGTCTGCTCTTCTTCGCCTCGGTGCTCGCTCATGAGCTGGCCCACAGCCTTGTTGGCCGACAGTACGGCGTAACCATTAAGAGCATAACTCTCTTTGTCTTCGGCGGCATGGCCCACATGGCCGGAGAAGCCAAGAGCTCCGGTGCCGAGTTCAAAATGGCTCTAGCCGGCCCGGTGTGCAGCCTGGCCATCGGCGCCTTCTTTGGCCTGGTCTGGTTCCTCACGGTGGGTGTCCTGCCTCTGGTGGCCGCAATGACCGGTTGGCTTGCCTTGATTAATGTTGCCTTGGCTGTCTTCAACATGATACCAGGCTTCCCTCTGGACGGCGGCCGCGTCTTCCGAGCCATAGTCTGGCGGACCACCGGTAATTACGGGCGCTCCACCCGGATTGCCACCATGGTAGGCCGTGTAATCGCTTACATATTTATTTTCGGTGGTCTTTCCATCGCTCTCATCTCTTTTTTCAGCCGAATATTTAACCTGTCATTTTTCGAAGGCATGTTGTTCAATGGCATCTGGATTGCCTTTATCGGCTGGTTCCTGGAGAACGCGGCTTCTGCCAGCTACCGCCAGGAGCAGTGGCGCGAGGCGATGCAGCGGTTTACTGTGGCCGAGGTAATGACCACCGACTACTTGGTCGTCCCCCCGGATATGACGGTTGCCCAGCTGGTACAGCAGTATATCGTTCCCAGCGGCCGCCGCTTCTTCATACTGGCTGACGAGGGTCGGTTGCACGGCATGGTAACATTACCCAATATCAAGTCGCTGCCGCAGCAGAAGTGGGCGACGACCCCGGTCAGGGATATAATGACCCCGGCCGACAAACTGAGGGCCGTTTCTCCCAACCAGGATGCCTGGACTGTAATGACGCAGATGGACGAAGCCAGCATCAATCAGATGCCGGTAGTCAGCGAAAACAGGGTTATCGGCCTGGTCTCCCGTGATAACCTGATAAGGTTTCTGCGCACCCGCTCGGGACTCAGGGGCTAGTCGCTTTCGAGCAATTTGTGGTAAGCCGCCTGCAAGAGAAGGGCATCTTCTTCCAGGTTGGGGCTTTCACAGACGATAAAACCGGCGGCGTCGTAGTCCCGCAGCGCCCTTAGAAGCCCGACGTAGTCAAGATCCGAATCTCCCAAATTCAGGTGCCTTATCTCGCCTTTGCTGCTGTACTTGATACCGGCGACATGGATATGCATATTTTTCAGGGACTGGTCGCCCAGGCGCTCCCTTACCCTCTGCAGGACTGAGGCAAACTCAGGATAGGAGTTGAAAGCGCCGGTCCGGGCATGCCAGTGAGCGAAGTCAATACAGGGGGCTACTCCCTCCAGCTCCGTGCTCAGGTTCAGCACCTCATCAATGGTGCCGAACTGGCTATCCTTGCCGGTAGTCTCCGGCCTGACCCATACCCTGATATTCTCCTTCTTGAGCTGCTCCATAATCTCGGAGAGGTACCCCTTGACCTTTCGGTAAACTTCGTCCGCCGGGTCTCCCAGGTAGAAGGCGGCATGAAAGACAATACTCTCGGCGCCGCATAGCGCGCCGATGCGCGCCGTCTGCAGTATCCGGTCCTGGCTCGCCCTAATCTTTTCCGGCTCACGGGCATTGAGGTTGATAAAGTAAGGGCCGTGAGCGGAGAGCTGTACTCCGCTACTGGTGGCTGCCTCCGCAACCAGGCGTGCCCCCGCCTCCCCCATCCTCACCCCCTGCACAAACTCTATCTCCATGCAGTCCAGGCCGAGCTCGGCAACACGTATTATCCCGTCAACCGTGGTCGGGGTCTTGGAGCTGTGCGGTGCGCCGGCGGTTCCAAAAAGCAATCCTGCCATTTTCCCTCCCGCAGTCTGCCACCCGGTCTACCGGTTAATGTTATCGCATCGTGGCCGCTGCTGGCAAGCACTTCATATACTGATTGATAACCGCTATCTGTAGTCCGTAAAAAGGTGATTGGTATTAGACCGTTTAATTTAATGGTATAATAAATATAGCAACAATACTACATTGGGAGGTCTGCCTTCTGGAAACAATTGACATAGCCCGTAAAACGGTTGCGGCCGCCAGCAGCAAGCAGGCAGCGGATATTGTTTTACTGGATACCCGCCATGTCTGCAGTTTTGCCGATTACTTTATGTTATGCAGTGGCGAAAGCGAGCGCCAGATTCGGGCTATCTACGACGAAGTTGAGCACCGGCTCAAACAGGAAGGCATCCTGCCCCACCACGCCGAGGGGACGGTGGACTCCGGCTGGCTCCTCCTTGATTTTGGCGACGTCATCGTCCACATCTTCGCTCCACCGCAGCGCGAGTACTATCAGCTTGACAGTCTATGGAGCGAGGCGGTACCGCTCATCAGGATTCAGTAGTCCAGTATTTCATCTTCCGTAAAAAAGAGGGCGATTTCCCGGGCCGCTGTTTCCGGAGAATCAGAGCCGTGAATGGCGTTTTTTTCGATATCTAGGCCAAATTCCCCCCTGATGGTACTCTTTTCGGCTCTGGTTGGGTCTGTAGGCCCCATCGCCTTTCTGATGACGTCTATGGCTTCCTCACCTTCGAGGACGGCAGCAACTACCGGTGCCGAGCTGATATAGTCCACGACGCTATCAAAGAAAGGTTTGCCCTCGTGAACGGCGTAGTGCTGCCTGGCCTTAGCCTTGTCCAGCCTGAGCATTTTAAGCGCCACCAGCTTGAGCCCCAGCCCCTGTAGGCGGCCAATAATAGTGCCAGCCAGCCCCTTGGCCATGGCATCCGGCTTAACAATAATCAATGACCTTTCTCTCATTAAAGCTCTCCTATCCCTCACAATTGAACAGCCCTTCCAGAACCGACGGCGTTATCTCTTCCAGGGTATCCACGACCAGGTCAGCCTCCGCCAGGCTTGCCCGGGGATGGGTATTGGTAACGGCCAGACATTTCATGCCGGCCCTTTTAGCAGCGGTGACACCGGCCACGGCGTCCTCAATGACAACGCAGTTTCTGGGCTCTATCGCCAGCTTTCGAGCGGCCAGCAGAAAGCCCTGCGGGCTGGGCTTGCCTTCGGTTACTTCGTCTCCGGAGGCAATAGCTTGGAAGGCGTCAGCGATACCGAGACTTTTAAGAATAAGCCATACATTCTCAACGGGTGCCGATGAGCCTAATGCCTGCTTAAAGCCACCCCTGGCCAGCGCTTTTATCAGCCTGGTTACCCCCGGCAGGGGTTTCATATTGTTTTTAACCAGACGGCGAAAGGTCGTCTCTTTATCCTCGGAAATGGCCTCTATTTCGGCCATGGCTATCCCATCACCCAATGTATTCCTGATTATGGTATCGTTTCTCTTGCCGAAGTTCTTCTTGAAGTCCTCTTCAGTGAGCTCGACTCCTCTTTCAAGGAAGACCTTGTGCCATGCCTTAAAGTGATAAGGGCCGGTATCGGCGATGACACCGTCCATATCCCAGATAACAGCCTTAGGCCGGCTTTTGGTCTGATTTTTTGTCATCGCTACCATTCTTTACTCGGGCACGAACCACAAACTGCTTGGCGGTGGCTTCGGCAACCAGGATAACATCTTTGAGAAATATCGCCCCCTCTGTTATCACCAGCTTTCCGGTCTGCTTGGTGACGGTGCCGGTGATAGACAGGGGCTCACCTATCGGTATGGGACGCCTGATCCTGACCTCCATTTTAGCAGTGATGGCATTAACCCCCGCAAACAGGGCGGCGTAGCTAACTGCTTCATCAAGCAGCGCCATGGTAATGCCCCCATGCAGGACCCCTGACCAGCCCTGGTAAAGCTTGCCGGGGGTAAACTCTGCCCGGGCCACGCCGCCTTCGTTACGAAAGCTTATTTTTAGGCCAATCGGGTTGTTCTGTCCGCAAACGAAACACTTGTCGCGCTCCTTTTCCACATCTATTGATATCTTGGGCCAGTTTCCCATTTCCGTCTCCTGTCTCCGCAGAGGTCAGTCAGCGGTGCTTGCGCTCGGTAATCGGCGGTCGCCGGAGGTATATCGGCTGTAAGGCGGCCGGATTATCGCAGTCGCCAGCCTTAAACCGCGGCTGCCCCAACTCCGCCAGTAAGCTAGCCCGGCGCAGGCTGGCCACCGGAGTAGATATTATCGCCTTGCGCCCGAGGGCATCTCTTAACTGCGGCGCGACACAGGCGACATAATCTCCACAGAACAAGGTCCTTGCCGTTGTCTCCGCGCACAGGGCGTCCATGGTGGTGATATACTCTGGCCTGAGTTGCCGCCACCGCCTACCGAGCATGCGGTACACGGCGGTAGCCACCTCCCCCCGCCCGGCGTTGAATATCGGGCAAATGGGTAGACCGGTCTCGGCATGCTGGTAGGCATCTGCTTCCAGGGTGCCGATGCCGACTATCGGGATACCCAGGCTGAAGGCCAGTCCTTTTGCCGTGCTAACGCCGACCCTCAAGCCATTGAAGCTCCCCGGCCCCTTGGCCACGAAGATGCCGTCAATATCTTTAATACTGAACTTGTCCATCAGGTAGTTTACGTGGGGTAAGAGCTGGGTGGTGTGGTTCTGCCCGCTGTGCCAGGTCAGCTCGGCAATAATTTTGTCATCGTGAACCAGGGCAATGCTGGCCATATCTGTAGAGGTATCTATCGCCAGTTGCATAATACTAGCCTTTCTTTGTCAACTGACTGACCATTTCCTGGTAACGGTGGCCGCTGGCCGTCATTTTAAAGCGGCGCTCATTCTCCGAAATGTAGCCAATCTGAAACAGCAAGTGTTCCGCTGGCAGTGCCCCAAATCCCTTTTCGGCCCACTCGATAACACACACGCCGTTGCCGTACAGGTATTCATCCAGTCCCAGTTCGACTATCTCCGCTATATCGTCCAGCCGATACAGGTCAATATGATACAATGGCAGACGGCCGTGAAGCTCTCTAACCAGGACAAAAGACGGGCTGACCACCGGCTCAATAACACCAAGCCCCCGGGCGATACCCTGGGTAAAACAGGTCTTACCCGCCCCCAGGGGGCCGCTGAGAAGGTAGATATCTCCCGGGGCTGCCATCTCACCGATGCGAGCGCCAAGCCCCTGAGTCTCCTCCGGACTGCGGGTAACCAGCTCGTGTCCTGTCCTTGATAGTCTTTCCAAAGTTGTCATGGGAGGAAGTGCTCCCAGCCTCGCTTGACGAGACTAATAGTATCGCCCTCCGCGTTAATTGCCATCACCTTACCTACGTTATCGGCAGTGGTCTCACCGATGATCGACACCGGGCAGGTGAGTGCCTGTTTCACCCGGCGAATAACCTCATCGCTGGCGGTAAACAGCAGTTCGTAGTCCTCGCCACCCGACAGCGCCATTTCCATCGCCTTGTCGCCGAGCCTGTCTTTAACGGCCGGGTGGATCGGCACCTGGTCGGTCTCTATTCGAGCGCCAACTTGGCTCTGCTGACAGATGTGGATCAGGTCAGCCACCAGCCCGTCACTGATATCTATCGCCGCCCTCACGCCCTGCTCTACCAGTATTTGTCCCTCAACGAGCCTCGGATAGGGACGAAG
>DUEU01000006.1 GCA_011191985.1 Dehalococcoidia bacterium | reverse complement strand
TCCTTGCCACCCCTGGGTGAACCGTCATCGTCAACCACGGTGAAGGGCAGGCCAACCAGCCTTTCCGCATGCTCGCCAGGATTGGCGATAGTTGCCGAACAGCAGATGAACCGGGGGCTTGAGCCGTAGTAGTCACATAGGCGGCGCAGACGGCGCAGCACGCCGGCGACGTGAGAGCCAAAAACGCCGCGATAAACGTGGGCCTCGTCCACGACGACGTACTTCAGGTTGCGCAGCAGCCTCGACCACGACTGGTGATTGGGCAGTATGCCCAGGTGCAGCATATCCGGATTGGTAAGGACAATACGAGAGTGTTTCCTTATATCAGCCCGCTCCGAAAAGGGGGTATCGCCATCAAAGGTAGCCATCTCATCCTGCTTCAGCAGCACCGGCGAAAACGACTCCACCAGGCTGCGCAACTGGTCCTGGGCCAGTGCTTTGGTCGGAAAAAGGTAAATGGCGCGGGCAGCCTTAGCCTCCAGCACCGCCTGGAGCACGGCGATGTTGTAACACAGGCTCTTACCACTGGCACTGGTGGTCGCCACCATCACATTGCGGCCATCCCGGGCGGTATTCACCACCTCAGCCTGATGCGCATAAAGGGGCAAAAACCCGCCTGCTTCCAGACAACGGGTAAGGTCGGCGGCCAGTGGCCTATCCAGCTCGGCATAGCGGGCCGGGCGGGGGGACAGGTGCTCAACGTGGGCTACCTGGTCACGGTAGTCAGCCTGAGCCATAAGATGTTGCAGAAATGCCGGGCAGTCCATAATGGCTCCGTCATGAAAAAGGCAGGATTTCAATCTCGTGGCCGAGTATCTCTATATCAAACCGGCCCTCGCTGATAAAGCTCACCACCCGGCTCAGCACCTCATTGGTCTGGCGACCATCATTGGAAACACAGCAAACACCGATAGTGGCTAACTGCCACCGGTCATTATCGTCAACCTCGGCAATAGCCACGTTGAACTTGCTTCTCACCCGGGTGGTAATGGACTTCAGTACCCGCCGCTTACCCTTGAGAGACAGGTTTTCCGGCAAACGGAGCTTTATCTGACAGACACCGATATGCATGGTCCTAGCAACTGCCGACCGGCCAAACTAAAACTTTTTCCGATTGGAGAGAATGTCTTTAATGCCGGCCACCGTCCTAACTATAACGGTCTGGCAACAGCCAAGTCAAGGTAGAAACAGCCTCATACCGATTTACAGCCGTCCCTACCTTTGCTATAATCTGTTGATTGGTATATACTTAAACAGGCTATAATCGAAACACGAGGTATGATTTGAACAAGGAAAAGAAGACCGATATTATCAACAAATTCAAGACCCACGAGCAGGACACGGGCTCGACTGAGGTCCAGGTAGCCATGCTCACGGAGAGAATCAACCAGCTTACCGGCCACATGATGGCCAACCGCCACGATTACCACACCCAGCGTGGCCTGCTCAAGCTCGTAGGACAGAGGCGCCGGCTCCTTGCCTATCTGAGCAAAGAGGACGTGGGCCGCTATAACCGCTTGATTAAAGAACTCGGGCTACGTAAGTAAAGCCCGTAAAGGAGAAGTTTCTGTTGTCATCCCACTTTTACACATGTGAAATCGGGGGTAGAACCCTCAATATCGAGACAGGTAAGCTTGCCGGGCAGGCCAGCGGCGCCATTACAGTGCGCTATGGAGACTCAGTGGTGCTGGTCACCGCCTGTGTCAGTGACAAAACACGGGAGGGAGTGGATTTCCTGCCGTTAACCGTCGACTACGAAGAAAGGCTCTATGCTGCCGGCAAGATACCGGGCGGCTTCATCAGGAGGGAAGGGCGTCCCAGCCAGGAAGCAACCCTGGCCATGCGGCTCACCGACCGTTCAATACGCCCCCTCCTGCCCAAGTCCTGGCGCAACGATATTCAGGTCGTGGTAACCGTCCTCTCGGCCGACCTGGAAAACGACCCCGACACGCTGGCCGTTATCGGCGCTTCGGCGGCGCTGTCGCTGTCGGAAATACCCTTCGATGGTCCGATATCGGCAATCCGCATCGGCTATATCGATGACCAGATGATACTGAATCCGACAATGGTCCAGCTTGAAGAAAGCCTGCTGGACCTAGTCGTGGTCAGCACCAAACAGGCGATAGTGATGGTAGAAGCCGGCGCCCAGGAGGTACCGGAGGATACTGTCGCCCAGGCAATCGATTTCGGACATGAGGCCAACCAGGACGTTATCAGGCTGCAGGAAGAGCTCCAGCAGGCATGGGGCAAGCCCAAGCTGGAAGTCCCAGCACCTCAAATCGATAGCGATCTAGTATCCGCAATCACGCCAATCATCGGCGACCGGATTATCCAGGCTTTAAGCCAGCCGTCGAAATCGGAAAGGGAGGACAAGCTCCAAGAACTGCGCCAGGCGGCTATCGAGGGCCTGGGGGAATCATTCACCGAGCCAGAAATAACCGCCGCCCTGGAAAAGATAACCAGGGCCGAGATGAGGCAAAATATTCTGGACAAGGCACAGCGGGTCGGCGGCCGCGGCCTTGCGGATATCCGGCCGGTTAGCTGCGAGGTAGGACTGCTGCCCCGCACTCACGGGTCAGCGCTTTTTGCCCGGGGACAGACCCAGGTGCTGACCATTACCACCCTGGGGCCAATCGGCAAAGAACAGCAGCTCGACGGGCTAGGCATCGAGGAGACGAAACGCTTCATCCACCACTACAATTTCCCACCGTTCTCCAGTGGCGAAACCGGACGCATTGGCACCCCGGGCCGGCGTGAAATTGGGCACGGTGCCCTGGCGGAGAAGGGTATCCTGCCGGTATTACCCAAGGACGAAGACTTTCCCTATACCATCCGTCTCGTCTCCGAGGTCTTGAGCTCCAGCGGCAGCACCTCCATGGCCAGCGTCTGTGCCAGCAGTCTGTCGCTGATGGATGCCGGCATACCGATAAAGACCGCCGTCGCCGGCATAGCCATGGGGCTGGTCACCGATGAAAACGGCAGATATGCCATCCTGACCGACATTGAGGGCATAGAGGATGCCTACGGCGATATGGACTTCAAAGTAGCCGGTACGGAGACCGGTATCACCGCGCTACAGCTCGACACCAAGCTCAAGGGTATCATCCCGGACATTATTAAAGAGGCCCTCGTCCAGGGCAAGCAGGCCTATCTGTCCATCCGGGAAATAATGCAGCAGACCATCAACACCAACCGTCCCGAACTCAGCCGCTATGCGCCACAGATGCACAAGATAATGATTGACCCGAGCAAGATTGGGGCCGTGATTGGCACCGGCGGCAAGACAATCCGGTCAATAATCGAGGAGACCAAGACGACCATCGACATCGAAAATGACGGCACAGTGGTCATCGGCTCCCTTAACGAAGAGGGGGCCCGTAAAGCCATCGAGATAATCGAGAGCCTGACCAAGGATGTGGAACTGGGCAGCATCTATACCGGGAAGGTTACCCGACTGATGAACTTCGGCGCCTTTGTGGAAATCCTGCCCGGAAAAGAGGGGCTGGTCCACATCAGTGAACTGGCCGATTACCGGGTCCCCAAGGTCGAGGATGTAGTTAAGGTCGGTGACGAGATTACGGTAAAGGTTATCGATATTGACACTATGGGCAAGGTTAGACTATCACGGCGTGCCGTATTTGCCAGCTCAGCGGAACCATCCGGGGCGAAGGGCGGCAGTGCCAGAGGGAGTGGCTATCAGCCAAGGCAACATAATGGGCCCCGCCGCCCTTACCCGCGCCGGCCGGAAGGTAAGCCACATTACGGAGCCAGGCGATGAATCCTATCAGGGTAGCTATAAACGGGGCATCAGGGAAAATGGGGCGCGAGATAATCAACGCCGTCTGCCGCGAACCCGGCTTAGAACTGGTCGGCGCTGTGGAACTGCAACCGCCGGATGAATATCTGAGCCTTCCCGACGGCTCAGGGGCCGTGCCTTTTTCCGCTGACCTGGAGCACATCCTGGCCACCTGCCAGCCCGATGTGCTGGTAGACTTCACCCGGGCCCAGGCTACCATGCCAGCGGTGCGGACTGCCGTTAAACACGGGGTCAATCTGGTAATCGGCACTACCGGGCTGAGCGCGGACGATATCGAAGAGATTGACCGCCTGGCCAGAGAGCACCAGGTGGGGGCCATTGTCGCCCCGAACTTCACCATCGGGGCCGTGCTGATGATACACATGGCCAAGATAGCCGCCAAACACTTTGACTACGCCGAAATCACCGAACTGCACCACCACCAGAAGGCCGACGCCCCTTCAGGAACCGCCCTGTCCACGGCCCGGGCCATGGCCGCCGCCAAGGGCAAGTCATTCTCATACCCGGAGGCAGGGAAACCATCCGCCAGCCGGGGGCAGCAGGTTGACGGCATTACCATCCACAGTGTTCGCCTTCCCGGGCTGGTGGCCCATCAGGAGGTGCTCCTAGGCGGGCCGGGGCAGACGCTCAGCATCCGCCACGACACCATCAACCGCGAGTGCTACATGCCTGGTATTATCCTTGCCATAAGGGAAGCAGTTAAACGCAAGGGGCTTGTCCACGGTCTGGACACCCTGCTGGGACTATAGGGGACAGTCGTGAAGGATTATAGAGTCGCCATTGTTGGGGCCACCGGCATGGTCGGCCATGAGTTTATCAAGGTTCTGGAGCAGCGCCGCTTCCCTATGGCCTCCATCAGCCTGCTGGCATCGGACCGCTCCGCTGGCAAGAAGCTACGGGTCAACCACCAGGAGATTGAGGTCAAAGAGACTGATCCGGAATCGTTCCTGGAGGTAGATATTGCCCTCTTTTCGGCAGGCTCGGAGACCAGTCGCTACTTCTCGCCGATTGCCGCCCAGTCGGGGACAGTGGTTATCGACAACAGTTCCGCCTTCAGGATGGATGCCTCAGTACCTCTGATCGTCCCCGAGGTCAATGCGGAAGATATCCAGCAGCACCGGGGAATTATCGCCAACCCGAACTGCTCGACCATCCAGATGGTAGTGGCGCTCAACCCGCTGCATAAGGTCAACCCTATCAAACGTATCATCGTTGCTACTTACCAGGCAGTGTCCGGCACCGGGATCGCGGCGGTTGAGGAACTGAGAACCCAAGCCAAGCAGGTGCTGGACGGGCAGCCCACCACTGCCCACGTATATCCACACCAGATAGCCTTTAATCTGCTGCCGGAAATAGACGTTTTCCTGGATAATAACTACACCAAAGAAGAGTGGAAGATGGTCGAGGAGACCCGAAAAATAATGCACGCCAACGAAATTGCCATCTCGGCCACCTGCGTACGGGTGCCCATATTCGTCGGCCACAGCGAAGCCATACATGTAGATTTCTCCCGACCGATATCACCGGAAGAAGCGCGGCGCATCCTGACGCAGGCACCCGGGGTCAAAATAGTGGACGACCCTGGTATCAGCCTCTATCCGCAGCCGTGGCCCGCCGCCGGCAGTGACGAGGTATTCGTCGGTCGTATCCGGCAGGATGCCTCTCTGCCCAACGGACTGGCCATGTGGGTTGTCGCCGACAACCTGCGCAAAGGGGCCGCCCTCAATGCGGTCCAGATCGCCGAGGAGATGATCAGGCGGGACTGGGTGCGCCAAGGAGGATGAGGAAATGAAAGAGCTGGGAAGACTGCTCACAGCAATGGTAACCCCCTTCGATGAAAAAGGGGCAGTTGACTACGAGCAGGCAAAAAGGCTGGCCACAGCCCTGCTCGACTCGGGGAGCGACGGCGTGGTGGTGGCGGCCACCACCGGAGAGGCACCAACGCTTACCTGGGAAGAAGAGATGCGTCTGTTCACCGAGGTGAAATCGGCGATTGGCAACCGGGGCACTATTGTCGCCTACACCGGCAGCAACAGCACCACCGAGGCGGTGGAAGCTACTCGGGGGGCGGAGAAAATCGGGGTGGACGCCTGCCTGCTGGTGGTACCGTATTATAACAAGCCCTCTCAGGAAGGCATCTATCAGCACTTCAAGAACGTCGCCGAAAGCACCAGCCTGCCCATCATCATGTACAACATACCATCCCGGGTGGTGGTCAATATGACAGTGGACACCATTGTCCGCTTGAGCCAGATAGATAATATCATCGGGGTAAAAGAAGCCAGCGGCAACATGGAACACGTCGCCCAAACGCTCAATAATGCCCGGGAGGATTTCCTTATCTGGAGCGGCAACGATAGCGACACCTATCCCATAATGGCCTTAGGCGGCTACGGTGTCATCGGCGTAGTCACCCATCTGGTAGGCCAGCAGGTCAGGGAGATGATGGGCGACATCCTGAAAAACGACGTCCATGCGGCAGCGACTATCCACCGCCACCTGCTACCCCTAGTCAACTCGCTGTTTATCGTCTCCAACCCGGCTCCGGTGAAGTATGCTTTAAATCACCTCGGCTTCCGAGTGGGCAAACCGCGCCTGCCCCTGGTCGAGCCAGACGAAAAAACCGCTGCTACTATCAGAGAGACGCTGAAAAACTACCGCATTGACCTGCCGGTCTAGACGGCAGTGTGGGTTAGACAAAGTATTGGCGAAAGCCGTAGGCGGAGGCCTCGAACCCCATATCACGATAGAATTGATGCGACTCCTCACGGATTACATTACTCATCAGCCCGACGCGGCAGCAGTCTGCTTCCTTAGCCTGGTTGACGGCGTATTCCATGAGCAGCCGCCCTACGCCACACCGCCGATACCGCTCATCAACAATGACGTTCTCGATTACCGCCCAGGGCCGGGCGCCGTGGGACAGGTTGGGAACGATGACCAGCGCCAGGCTGCCGATAACCTCACCTGCCTCCTCAGCCACCAGTAGCTCCTGCCCTTTATTAACGCTAATCTCGCGGAATGCCCGCCGGTAGTGCTCAGGGGAAAGGGTGCGCTGCCTCTCGGCTTCCGCGCTGCTTAACTCCAGTTGCCGATAAAGCGCCAGGATACGAGGAATATCCTCTTCACGCGCCGCTCTCACCAACGTCATATGGCTGCTGCCTCCCTATCGTCCTTCAATGTCCACCGGCCTCAATAGCATCTCCCCTTCAGAGCGGTAAATCTCTATCGTTTTCAACCATCGCGCGCCGTCCTCCGCCGGAAAATCGGTCCGGTAATGGGCCCCCCGGCTCTCGGTCCTGGTAAGGGCTGCTCTGCATATCATTTCGGAGACCGTCAACATATTATCCATCTTGACGAGTAACCTGCAGTCCGCCGCCGAAGTCATCGGCCGCTCCCGCCGCATGGCAATTATCTTCTCCAGGGCATCCTCAAGACCAGCCCGGCTCCGTAATACGCCGACATTGTCCCACATCACCCGCTTCAAGGCCAGCATTAGCTGTCCCACATCGCCACGGCCACCGCCGGCGACCAGCCTTTCAAGCCGGTTCACTTCGGCCGCGACCTCGCCAGGGGGAGATGGTGTCCGGCCCACCCCCGACGCCCTGGCCGCTGCCCGGCTCCCGGCAATCGCGCCGAAGACAAAGGCCTCGGTAAGGGCATTGCCAACGATACGGTTAGCGCCATGCATACCGCCGCAGACCTCACCGGCGGCATACAGGCCGTCAATTCCGGTCTCGCCGTCCTTATTTATTCTAACCCCACCCATGAAAAAGTGAACAGTAGGCGCCACCGGCAGCTTCTCAATATAACCGGTCTCATCGACCAAACCGAAACCATACAGACCTTCGGCATACTCTTCGGGCAGGGTGGTGAAATCAAAGATAACGTTACCCCCGATACCCCTGCCGTCAGCTATCTCCGCCATTATTGCCCTGGCCAATATGTCCCTGGTTATCGCCCCGTTCCCGATGCCATGCCGGGGCAGGATATCTCCACCCAGAG
Source organism: Dehalococcoidia bacterium (assembly GCA_011191985.1). GTDB lineage: Bacteria > Chloroflexota > Dehalococcoidia > Dehalococcoidales > W111 > W111. Next base: position 14,496 of record DUEU01000006.1, on the reverse strand, counting down.
CGTTCCTCAGCACCGCGCCCCGGGGCAGAAACCACTCGTACATACACATTTTGCTGCCGTTTTTACCCCAGGCAGTCGGGTAGAACTGGACAAACTCCATGTCCCGCAGAACAGCGCCCGCCTCATAAGCCAGGACGTAACCGGCGCCGGTCATCCCCACGGCGTTATTCGTCCTGAGATAAACTTGCCCGCCACCACCAGTGGCCAGGACGGTCGCCTTGGCGCTAACGACCGATACCTGCCCCCGACTGTCTATCCCCATCGCCCCCACCACCACGCCGTCTGCCCGCAGCAGCCTGGTTATCAACAAGTCCTCTATGAACTGAGTACCCATGCTTGACGCATACTGCCGCATCGGCCGGCTGATGTTGATGCCCCGGCCGGCTTGGGCAACAACATGACGGGGATAGGTATGTCCGTAAACCTGCCCTGCTGGAGCCTGCGCCGGGCTCTGCTGGTAGACTACCCCGTACTCCGATAGGTCAGTCACCTGCTGCTCTGCCCCCCACACCATTGCCGCCACCAGCCGACGGTCATTGAGAAAACGCCCGGCGGTGATAGTATCCTGGAGGTGCAGGGCAGGAGAATCGTCCCGCTCCTGCCCGATACCGGCCGCCGCAAACAGAGCCTTGGAGATAGCGGTATTGTTTCGAAAACCGACCGGTGATTCTGAGACCAGCACTACCCCAACACCACTTTTTCTGGCTTCAATGGCCGCCCTCAGTCCGGCGGCACCGCCACCAATGACCAACACGTCGGTGTCTATCGTAGGGATAACTTTCCGCGCCACTCGTCGCCTCTCAAGGGATAGGTTGCCCAGTCGCCGGTCACCAGATACGGCCGACCATGATAGTCTGCTCCCGCCGCTGACCGACAGAGACGAGCTTTATCGGGCAGGAGATAAGTTCTTCCAAACGTGACAGGTACTGTCTGGCTTCTACCGGCAGGTCCTCGTAGCGCCGAATGTCGCTGGTGTCAGCCTGCCACCCCGGTAGCTCTTCATAGACGGGCTGACACCGCACCAGCGCGGCGGCACTGGCCGGGAAATCGCTGACGTTGCCGCCATCCAGTTGATAGCCGACGCATATTTTCAGGCGAGGCAGGGCATCAAGCACGTCAAGTCGGGTGATGGCCACCCCGTTAAAACCGTTAATGCGGGCGCTGAAGCGAGCGGCAACACCATCAAACCAGCCGCAGCGCCGCGGCCGACCGGTGGTGGTGCCGTACTCATGGGCCCGCTCCCGGATAAGCTGGCCAGTCTCGTCTTCAATCTCGGTGGGCATCGGTCCGGCACCGACCCGCGTGCAGTAAGCCTTAAAAACAGCGATAATACCGTCAAGCCAGGCCGGACTCAGACCGGCCCCCAGGCACGCGCCCGCCGCCAACGGCGACGATGACGTGTTATAGGGATAGGTGCCGAAATCAGGGTCAAGCAGCGCCCCCTGGGCACCTTCCAGCAGGACCGCCGCCCCACGGTCAACCGCCTCCCAAAGCATCACACCGGTATCACGAATATGCGGCGCCAGGCGCTCTCCGTAGCGGCAATACTGTTCATACACGTCATCCAGCGATAGAGGGTCAACCCCATAGACCCTGGTCAAGATGGTATTCTTATAGTCAACAGCAAGGCGAAGCCGCTCCAGCAGTACTTCCCGGTCCAGAAGGTCACCGGCCCTTATTCCCGACCTGGCCACCTTATCAGCAAAGGCCGGACCGATACCCTTCCGTGTGGTGCCAATCGCCTTGCCCCCCCGCGACTCCTCCTCCAGACCGTCAAGAAGGATATGATAGGGCATAATCAGGTGGGCCCGGTCGCTGATGAAAAGCCGGCTGGTGTCAACACCACGTCCCTTCAACTGGTCTATCTCATCGAGCAACCGGTCCGGATTAATCACCACGCCGTTACCCAGGATACAAACAGCGTCGGGAGAGAAAATACCCGACGGGACAAGATGCAGCCGGAAATCACCCTGCGGGTTCACCACCGTATGACCGGCATTATCCCCGCCCGAAAAACGGACGATGACATTAGCTTCCTGGGCAAGCAGGTCAACTATCTTGCCCTTACCCTCATCCCCCCACTGACCACCGATAACGGCAACTACTGGCATTTTTCACCTCATAAAGCAATCCAAAATCACTTCTGGCGCAAGCCAACCACTAGAATATAGCATAAATGACCGGATAAACAAAGCGGATCCTAGTTCAAACGACCCTGGTCTTTTGCCAGACGTAAACCAACCTCTGTATTACGGTAACAAAGCTGAACACCAGTATTACCAGCAAGGCGACGGGCAAGGCCCAGCCAGCAACCGGGCTCAGACACAGGCCAAGCACCAGGAGGATGACCCGTTCCCCACGGGTAAAAAGCCCGACCTGGCAGTCCAGACCCAGCGTCTCCGCCCTGGCCCGGATATAACTCACCAGCAACGAGAAAACCAGGGTAACTGCGACCAGCAGAACCGGATAAACATTCCCATTTCCGGCATAGAGCACCAGGATACCAAGAAGCAGCACCGACTCCGAAAGACGGTCGAGGGTCGAATCAAGGACAGCACCGAAGGGGGTAGCCCGACCGGTAAGGCGTGCCAGAGCGCCGTCAATAATATCAAAGAAAGCGGCGATGAGCACCACCAGTCCGGCGGCAAGCAGTTGCCCCACTGCAATCAGCACCGCTCCACCAACCGCCAGCATAAAACCAATCCAGGTAATGGTATTGGGCGTTACCGGGGTCCGGGCCAGAAGCCGCGCCGGTGATTCAGCGAGATAGTAACCTACCGTCTTACGAATGCCAACCAATTTTGCCATTTACTCTTGCCTCGGAATCCGCCAGCCATCAGCTAGACCGGGATTGACAGGGTCTCCGGCTGGCGGTGCCGTTCTCGCCAGGGAGACTCGCTGAGCACCTTGATATAGTAGTCGATCACCCGTCGGGCGATATGATCCCAATCATACTCCTGGGCCCTGGCCCTCGCCCTGGTCCCAAGCTGCTGCCGCAGTGACTCATCGGTCATGACCGATATCAGGGCCTCCGCCAGTGCCCTAGTATCCCTGGGAGGGACCAGCAAGCCGTCAACACCATCGGTAATGACACTGGCATAGCCTTCTATATTTGAGGCGACCACCGGCTTGCCAAGCGACATCGCCTCCAGTAAAACGATGCCGAAACTCTCCCGTCCGGTAGCCGGGGCACAAAAAACGTCGGCCGTCTTATAGTACCGCGGCAGTTCCTCGCAGGACACGTAGCCAACAAAGGTAACATCCTTCAGGTGATAGCGTCTGACCATCGTCTGGTACCAGGGCTTGAGACTGGTTCCCGGGCCAACGACAATAAGCCGCGAGTTAGGGACCTCACGCTGGACCTGACGGTAAGCCTTAAGCAGGTAATTCAGACCCTTACGTCTCTCCAGACGCCCGACAAACAGGAGATTAAGCTTACCATCGCCGAACTTCTCGATGGCAGGTACATCGGGGCAAAAATCCCGCGAGCTAATGCCGTTGGGGATAATATCGTAGAAGCCGAGCAAATGCTTGCGGGCATACTCCATGGCCGGTACGGAGACGGCAATCTTACCATCGAGCTTGCGGAACCACCTCTTCAGAAAGAAGGTGGTAACCGGCCGGCCGAGGCGATAGCTGGGCCGGCCCTGACAGGCATGAAAAGTGCCGACAGTAGCCGTGTCCGACAGGCGGAGCACCGTGGTACATAACATGGGCATAAGCGGTTCGTGAAGATGAATAATATCAAACTTCTCCTTAGCGAGTACTGACTTTATTTTAGAAGACAGCCACGGCGAAAGGGTGATCCGGGCAATAGAACCGCTGGTAGGCACAGGGCGAGGAGTACCGATTGGGATAAACCGTCCCCCCAAATTGGTAACCGCTTTCGACGCCGGGGCAATAATTTTGACTTCATGACCCCAGCTGGTAAAGTGCTGCTCCAGTGCCAGGATATGATTAACGACACCACCGGGATAGGCGAAATCATAGGGGGACACAAGCGCTATCTTCACTTTTAGCCCTTACCCGTATTCGCTGGCAAGATTTACTTCGCCACCTTGCCCGCGGCCGGCTGACTGCCGGCGATAAATTCCTCCACCATCCGGCGAGCTTCGTCATCGGTATACTGAACCGGCGGTGATTTCATAAAGTATGCCGAGGGAGCCGTCAGGGCCCCTTTCTGACCGCTGTCCAGAGCCAGCTTGCAGCAGCGGACAGCGTCAATAACCACCCCGGCCGAGTTGGGACTGTCCCACACCTCAAGTTTCAACTCCAGGTTCAGGGGGACATCGCCAAAGGTCCGCCCTTCCATGCGAATATGGCAGAACTTGCGGTCGTGGAGCCAGGGGACGTAATCGCTGGGACCAACGTGGATGTCATCCGGGTCAAGCTGGTAATCAAGCTGAGAGGTCACCGACGTGGTCTTGGATATCTTCTTGGACTCCAGCCGTTCCCTCTCCAGCATATTATAGAAGTCGGTATTGCCGCCAAAGTTCAGCTGGTACGTCCGCTCCAGCCTGACGCCCCTTTCCCGGAAGAGCCGGGTAAGCACGCGGTGGACGATGGTGGCGCCGACCTGGGACTTGATATCATCGCCAATAACCGGCAGCTTTTTCTGTTCGAAGCGCTGATGCCAGTACTTCTCCCGGGCTATGAAGACGGGGATGCAGTTTACAAAGCCACAGCCAGCAGTCAGCACCTGCTCAATATACCACTTGGTAGCCTCCTCGCTACCCACCGGCAGCAGGTTAACCACCACATCGGTCTTGGTATCCTTCAGAATTTTAACCACATCGGCGGTCGGCCCGGGCGCTTTCTGGATTATCTGTGACAGATACTTGCCCAGGCCATCATGGGTCATACCCCGCTCCACCTTGACCCCTGTCGCCGGCACCTCGCAGAATTTAGCGGTATTATTGGGAGCGGTAAAAATTGCCTTGGCCAGCTCCTTGCCAACCTTATTTTTATCAATATCAAAGGCGGCTACAAAATTAATATCGCTGATATGGTACCCCCCCAGGTTAACATGCATCAGGCCAGGAACAAACTGGGTCTGGTCTGCCTTCTGATAGTAGTAGACCCCCTGGACCAGTGACGAAGCACAATTACCGACCCCGATTATGGCCACATTTATCTTGCCCACAGCTCAACGCTCCTTTCCAATATCAGCAAGCCGCCGGAGCGAGGCTTGCCTAAACTACCTGTGTTATGTTATCCTCAATTATCCGGGGGTAGCTATGGTCTTTGATTTCCATACCCACACTTCACTCAGTGATGGTGTCCTTTCACCGATCGAGTTAATCAGGCGGGCAATAGTAAACGGCTACCGGGCCATTGCCCTCACCGACCATGCTTCTACTGGCGAACTTGACCGGATAATACGAGAAACATCCGAAATCTGCGCCCTGGCCCGTGCCCATTGGGACATCCTGGCCATACCCGGTATTGAAATCACTCATGTTCCTGCCCAAGCCATTGCTGAAACCGCCCGAAGGGCCAAAGAGCTGGGGGCCTGGATTGTTGTCGTCCACGGCGAGACCATTGTCGAGCCGGTAGAAGAAGGCACCAACCTCGCCGCACTTCAGAGTCCTCATGTCGACATCCTCGCCCACCCCGGCCTTATCCGCCCCGAAGAAGCTAAGTTCGCCGCCGCCAACGGCATTTTCCTGGAAATCAGCGCTCGAAAAGGACACTGCCTGACCAACGGCCACGTTGCCATGGTGGCCCGGCAGGCCGGTGCCAGGCTGTTGCTAAACTCCGACGCGCACAGTCCCGAAGACCTGCTCACCTCTTCTCTGACCAATCTTATCAGCCGTGGCGCCGGTCTGGATGACGCCGCCTGCCACCAACTTCTTGCCACCAATCCCAAGGCACTTATCAACAAACTCCCGAACACCTCCCCCTGACCGAGTCAGATAAAAATAACCCGGCCTAACTAATCCGGAACATCTTGGTACCACACACCGGGCATACCCCCTGCGTTGCCGGCCTCCTATTCTTCAGAATAACCAGTTGCGGATTCCTAATCTCCCGCTTGGCTCGGCACTTGAAACAATAGGCCTCCACCTCATTGCCTCCTTTTCAACACCTCTGGAACTATAGTCCAATTATAGACACCCTGTCAAGAGCGCTTACCGCGAGAAGACCTTTTCCGGCTGCCACTGCGCTTCTTCCCCGTTGAAGCGTAACACGCCCAGAAAACAGCCGCCATCAGTATAGGCACGACAGCGACCTTCGGCAGCCGCCTGCTTCAGGCTTACCTCATCGCTAACCGTCACCGGGCGTCCATTCTTGATGGCATCGCCGGCAGCATCACCGACCACGATAGCGGCCCAGTGCAAGAGCACGGTATCGACGGGGTAAACCAGCAGCTGCCAGCAGTTATTCTGGATGGCATCCTCCAGCTCGGCTACGGAAACGGCGTCATTGATATCAAAGGGGCCGCACCTCAGGCGGACAAGGTTGCGCACAATGGCACCGCATCCCAGCGTTTCCCCCAGGTCATGGGCCAGGGAGCGAATATAGGTACCTTTGCCGCAGGTGACCTCTATAGTAGCCAGCGGCGGCTGCCAATCAATCAGCCGTAAACTATAGACTCTGGCCAGCCGGCGGCTCCGGGCGACGGTGATGCCACGATGGGCCAGTTCATAGAGCCGCCGGCCGTGATACTTCACGGCGCTGTACATAGGTGGGGTCTGCTGTATCTCGCCGGTAAAAGCAGCCAACGCCGAGGTAAATTGCTCCTGGCTGACGCAAGATGGGTCTGCCCTGGCCATGATTTTACCATCGGCATCGTGGGTATCCGTGGTAATCCCTAGTTGAAGTTGGGCCTGGTAACACTTGGTAGCGTCCATTAAGAAACGGCTGACCCGCGTTCCCTGTCCGAAGCAGACCGGCAAAACGCCGGTCGCCGCCGGATCGAGGGTGCCGGCATGGCCTACCCGCCGTTCTCCGATCAATCTTCTGACCTGGGCAACGACAGCAAATGAGGTCTTTCCCGGTGGCTTGTTAATATTCAGTATGCCATCCACGGCTCAGTCACCACGCTAGTGGCCGGTACTATCCTGGCTGACTTCGTCAATCAAGTCAAGAAGGCGGGCCCCCCGCTCAATAGAGTTGTCCCACTGGAATCTCAGTTCCGGAATCCGTCGCAACTCCAGACGTCTTGCCAGCTCATTACGTAAAAAACCGGCCGCCGCCGCCAGCCCATCCAACGTTTCTTGCTTTTCATCACCGCTGCCGATACGACTGACGTATACCCGGGCATATTTCAGATCAGGGGAGGTGGCTACTTCAGTTACGGTCACAAAACTGCCAAGTCGGGGGTCTTTGACTTGGCGTTGCAGCAACTGGCTCACTTCCTGGCGAATGAGGTGGTTCACCCGCTCGATACGATGCGCCATGGTCGTTACCCTCCCTCTTGTTCCATACGGAAAAACTCCAATACGTCACCAACCTCAAAGCTATTGACATCGGCGATACCTACCCCTGCCTCATAGCCAGCAGACACCTCTCTAACATCATCTTTGAAGCGCCGCAGGCTGCTAACAGTGGACTCGGCCACTACCTCATCCCCCCGCCGTACCCTGACCGGAACACCCCGGGTCACCTTGCCCTCAGTGACACGGATACCGGCTATCTGCCCCCTCTTGCCCGTCTGGAAGGTAGCGATAACCTCTCCCCGTCCCTCAATAACCTCAACATAGGTAGGCTCCAGCATGCCTTTGAGAGACTTCTCAATATCGTCAACCAGGTTATAGATTACATCGTAGAAGCGGACTTGGATACCTTCTGCCTCCGCCATGCGCTTGGCCCCGGCCTCAATACCGGTATCGAACCCGATAATCAGCCCTTTGGAGGCGACGGCCAGCATCACATCACCCTCGGTTATATTACCGCTGCCGGCATGGACAATCTTGACCTTAACCTGGTCCGTATCCAGGCGCTCCAGAGAAGCCCTTATCGCTTCAATGCTGCCCTGGACACCAGTCTTGATAATAACATCGAGTTCCTTTACCTGCCCGGTGCTTATCTGAGCGTAGAGATTGCTGAGGCTGACCGTACCGGGTAACGACGCCGCTGCCTGCTCACGCTCCTGTACTAAAGACCGGGCCTGGCGCTCGTCTTCGACAACCGTCAGAATGTCCCCTGCCTGGGGGACACTACCCAGACCAAGTAGTTCAACCGGGGTCGATGGCTCTGCCTTTTTCACCCGCTTCCCCAGATAATTAAACATCGCCCTTACGCGACCCCAGGTATTGCCGACCACCACCATATCACCCACTCTCAGGCTGCCGTTCTGAACCAGTACCGTAGCCAGCGGCCCCTTGGTCCGGTCCATCCCGGCCTCGATAACCACCCCCTCCCCAGGTAGTGCAGGATTTGCCCTCAGCTCCTCCATCTCAGCAACCAGCAGGATGCTCTCTAGCAACTCGGGGATGCCGGTCTTCTCTCGGGCAGAAACCAGATTACAGACAACGTCACCCCCCCACTCCTCGACGAGCAGGTCAGCATCAGACAGCTGGCGCTTGGTCGTGTCCGGATTGGCATCGGCTTTGTCAATCTTGTTGATGGCAATGACAATAGGCACCCCGGCCGCCCGGGCATGGTCGATTGCTTCCAGAGTCTGGGGCATTACCCCATCATCGGCGGCCACTACTAGAACGGCAATATCGGTTACCTGGGCCCCCCGGGCGCGCATTGCCGTAAATGCCTCATGACCCGGAGTATCCAGGAAGGTTATCTTCTGCCCGTTGACCTCTGCCTGATAAGCACCAATATGCTGGGTGATACCGCCGGCTTCGGTAGCGGTCACATTGGTCTGACGTATCGCGTCCAGGAGCTTGGTCTTACCATGGTCAACATGTCCCATAATAGTAACCACCGGCGGTCTTGGCCGCATACCGCCGGTCTCCTCGCCCTGAAGCTGATCCCGCTTCAACCCACCGGCCAACCGGCGGGTCGTCCGTGGTGCCGGCCGGGCTTCATAACCACCGGCAGCCGCCACCACCACCGCAGCGTCGTAGTCAATAATCTGGTTAATGTTAGCCATGACGCCCTGCCGCATCAACTGCTTGATGACCTCTATGGTGCTTATCCCCAGCAGCTCGGACAACTGCCGTACACTCACCGTTGCTGGAATCTCAACCGTGCGCGCCGGGGGTGCCTCGGCACCGGCCGACGGCTCCAGGGCTTCTGATTTACTCGCTCTTGGCACAACCAACTCCCAACACAAGCTCTTCACCGCGGCTCATAAGCTGCTGACGATTGTCCGCGGTAATGGTCGTCCGCAGTACCCGTGCTAGGCGGTCTCCCTTCAGACCGGCCTGCCAGCATGACCACGACCGGCACAGGTAGGCACCACGCCCTGACTTCTTACCACCGACATCAACCTCGACACTGCCGCCAGCGGTGCGTACCAGACGGACTAACTCCCGCTTGTCAGCCAACCGGCGGCAGGCAATACAGGTTCGCTGTGGTTTGTGTTTAGTCAAGGTATACTGCGGGCTAGAACTCGTCATCTTCCTCGTATTCACCATATTCTTCACGCGCCCGGCGGGGCTTCTTGGCCTTGGTGCCACCCTCGGCCTCCTCTTTACCACGGGCCCCCTTCTTTTTCTTCTTCGCCTTGGCCTGAGGCTTCGCCGGGCCATAGCCCACGATATCCTCGGCAAAGCGGAGCCCCGCCTTTTCCTCCGTGCTTACTGGCTCGAAGGGAACCGCCGGCACATACTCCTCCTCCAAGGACGGTAAAGGCTCGCCCTCCCCTTCAGCTTCCCCGGTTTCCACAGGGACCGGCTCAGCCGGTGGCACCTCAACCGGAGGCGGCTCGATTAACTCCGGCACTATCTCCTCTACTTCGGACGGAGGCTCAACCGGTGCCGCCGGCGCCACCTCGACCGTGGAGGCACTCTTGATATCAATCCGCCAGCCGGTAAGCTTGGCCGCCAGCCGGGCATTCTGCCCCTCTTTGCCAATAGCCAGCGAGAGCTGTCTATCCGGCACAACTACGGTGGCAATCCCCTCCGCCTCATCCAGCACAACGCTCAATACCTTGGCCGGACTCAGCGCATTGGCAATAAAGACAGTGGCATCCTCGTTCCACATAACGACGTCTATCTTTTCACCGTTCAACTCGTTAACGATGTTCTGTATCCTGATGCCGCGAAGGCCGACACGGCAGCCCACCGGATCAATGCCTTCCTGGCGGGCGGCCACGGCCACTTTGCTCCGGTAGCCGGCCTCGCGGGCAACCGACTTTATCTCCACGACGCCGTTAAAGACCTCGGGGACTTCCATCTCAAAGAGCCGACGGACCAAGTCACGATGAGAACGCGAAACCACCACCTGAGGCCCTTTGCTAGTCAGGTTCACCTCCAGGAGGTAAAGCTTGAGCCGCTGGCCCAGTCGGTACCTCTCATTGCGCACCTGCTCCACTGCCGGAAGGATGGCCTCGGCCCGACCCAGGTCGACCGTGATTTGTCGGGACTCGATACGTTGCACAATTCCATTGACAATGTCACCTTCCTTGTGGGCGTATTCTTCGAATATGGCGCTATGCTCCGCTTCATGAAGACGCTGCAGTATAACCTGTTTGGCGGTCTGGGCGGCAATGCGCCCGGCGTTAGCCGGGGTAGCTTCCACCTCCAGCGTATCGCCAATCTGTATACCCGGACTCATTTTAATTGCCTCGGCCAGCGGTATCTCGCGCCGATGGTCGGTGATATCCTCAACAACCGTCTTCTCCGCCAGCACCTTCACCTTACCCGTTTCCGGGTCAATTTTAACTGAGATGTTCCGGTTGCTGGCAAAATTATCCTTCCTGAAAGCAGATACCAAGGCCGATTCCACAGCCGCGATGACCACATCCGGCGGTAAGTTCTTCTCCGCCGAAAGTTGGGTGATAGCGATCAGAAAATCACTTTTCATGTCCGCTTATAACCTCCAACCCGTTATCTCCCCGCCAACAAAAAAGTGGGAACAAAACCCCACTTCAAACAAAACATTATTCCACTAGGAACTATACCACAACAGGGCCGAATATGCAATAGGGGGAATAAAAATAGCCATGCCCAACCCCGGAAACCTTTTTAAAATACAGTTGTCAGCCGGTGACGTAACCGATATAATCAGGGGGTGAGGATTAAGAGATTACATAGTTGGCCAGCAAGCACCAGCGAGGCGCGGGATATCCAGCGAAGGCTGGCGGCCCGGGTGATCAGAACAGGGGAGGTTACCACGCCACAATTTATCGCCGGTCTCGATATATCAACGAGAAAAACCTATGGCACGGCTACCGCAGCGGTGGTGGTGATACAGTATCCTCAGTTCAGACTTATGGAAGTCAAAATAGTTAAGGGCAAGCTTGATTTCCCTTACATCCCCGGCCTGCTGTCGTTCCGGGAGTCACCATTGACCCTGGCCGCCTGCGAGGAGCTTGCCATTACCCCCGACCTCATCCTGGTGGACGGGCAGGGAATTGCCCACCCCCGGCGTATAGGACTTGCCGCCCATCTGGGACTCTTTCTGGATACGCCAACCATCGGCTGCGCCAAGTCCCGGCTGTGTGGCCAACACGAGGCACCGGAGGAAACCCCTGGCAGCTATACCGAGCTAGTAGACCAGGGCGAGACTGTCGGCGCGGCGCTACGAACCAGGACCGGGGTCAAGCCAGTCTACGTTTCTATCGGTCACAAGATTGACCTAAAGAACGCAATACACTGGGTACTGGCAACGTGCCGTGGCTACCGCCTGCCCGAGCCGGCCCGACTTGCCCATCTGGCCGCCGGCGGCAACCTGAAATCCGAAAGCACCGCAGTGCCTTCAGGCCAGCTATCCATGGAAACCCTCTGGTCAACATGAAATACAGGCTATTGCACAATTAAGCTACGGTGAGGACAGATGCAGGAGTTAAAGGATAGTTTGAAAGACTTGCAAGCCCGGGTCTCCATGACGCTGGTGCACCTTTGACGTCGCCAGCAGAGAGAAGGAAATTGTCCAGCTGGAAAAGAAGTCGGTAAACCCCGATTTCTGGCTCGACCCGGCCCGGGCACAAAGTACCATGCGCCGACTGGCCGCCGAGAAGCGAGTGGTCGACCAGTGGCGGGGGCTGGAGAAGGAACTGTCTGATATTGGTGAGTTAATTACCCTTATTGAAGAGGAGGCGGACACCTCTCTTAATGCCGAGATACAGTCTCGCCTGGACAAGATTACCACCCATCTCGACGAACTGGAACTGGAGATGGCCTTTACCAGCGAGTACGATTCCAGGAATGCCCTCCTGGCTGTTCACGCCGGGGCCGGCGGCACCGAATCACAGGACTGGGCACAGATGCTGCTCAGGATGTACCTCCGCTGGGCGGAGCGACGCGGTTACCAGGCAGAGGTGCTGGACGTCTCCCCCGGCGAAGAGGCCGGCATCAAGAGCGCCATAATCGAGGTCAAAGGTGACTACGCCTGCGGCTACCTGAAATCAGAGCACGGAGTGCACCGCCTGGTACGCCTCTCGCCATTCGATGCCGACCACGGACGGCACACCTCCTTCGCTCTAGTGGAGGTCATGCCTGAAGCGGAAGCCGACGTCGATGTCAAAATTGAAGCCGAAGACCTCAAAGTCGATACCTTCCGCTCCAGCGGACCGGGCGGACAGCATATGCAGAAGACCAGTAGCGCGGTGCGTCTTACCCATCTGCCTTCCGGCCTGGTGGTCACCTGCCAGAGCGAGCGTTCCCAGTACCTCAACAAGGAAATCGCCATGAGGATACTGCAATCCCGCTTACTAGAGCTAGAACTGGCCAAGCAGGCGGAAGAGCGGGCCAGGCTCAAAGGAGAGCATGTCGCCGCCGGCTGGGGCAATCAGATTAGAAGCTATGTCCTCCATCCCTACCGGATGGTCAAGGACCACCGAACCGCCCACCAGACAGGCGACACCGACGCGGTACTGGATGGAGAACTGGACGGCTTTATTACCGCTTATCTGCGCTTTATTGTCGGTAAAGAAATATGATTAAGAAGACAATCCTGCTGACCCTGGCCATCTGCCTGCTGCTGGTATTAACCGGCACCAGTCTGGTTCAGGCACAGGGTGAACTAGAAATACTGGATAGCTCGGCTACGGCAGAGTTTCCTACCAAGCTCAACTTCCATCTAGCCGCCCGCAGTAACGTAAACATTACTGACATTCGCCTGTGCTACACTATCGACCGGATACAGTTTAGCCAGGTAACCAGTGAAATCTACATCGAATTTGCGCCCGCGCCCACGGTAGAGGTTGAGTGGGTCCTGGAAATGATAAAGTTCGGCGGGTTGCCACCAGGCTCAAACCTGGCATACTGGTGGCTGGTCGAGGATGCTAGTGGTAATAGAGTCCAGACCCCCCAGACCCAGGTCCAGTTCAATGACAGCCGCTATTCCTGGCGCAGCCTGACCGAGGGCGAAGTAACCATCCACTGGTACAAGGGCGAAGAATCGTTTGCTCAGGAGTTGATGGTCACCGCTCAGGCTACGCTCGACCGGCTGGCCGCCGATACCGGTGCCCGTCCGGACCACGCGATACATATATATATCTACGCCAGCACCCAGGACTTAATAGGCTCAATGATTTATCCCCAGGAGTGGACAGGTGGGGTAGCCTTTACCCGGTTCGGTACCATCGCCATCGGCATCAGCACCAGCAACCTTGCCTGGGGAAAGAGGGCTATCGCCCACGAACTGGCGCACCTGGTGGTGCACCAGATGACGCTCAATCCGTACGGAGACCTGCCGGTCTGGCTCGATGAAGGTCTAGCGATGTACGCCGAGGGGCTGCCGGGGCCGGAATTTACCAGTCGTCTGCACCAGGCAGTGGTCGAAGGTAACCTCATCTCGGTGCGCAGCCTGGCCAGCCCGTTCTCCGCTTACTCCGACGTAGCGATTCTCTCTTACGCGGAGAGCTACAGCCTGGTTGAATTTCTCATTTACGAATACGGGCAACCCAAGATGCTGGAGCTGCTGAACACCTTCCGCCAGGGCAGCGGCTATGACGAAGCCCTGGAGAAAGTGTACGGCTTCAACATGGATGGTCTTAATACCCTGTGGCGGGATTATGTCACCCGGCAGTACCAGCCGGCCGGGGAAACGCAAGCCAGCCCGGCGCCAAGCGGAGTAACACCGGTACTGGCCATCAGCTATTGAAGGCGGGAACTGATGAAGAAGTCGTTTACCATCCACGATTTGCCCACTTCCGAGCGACCGAGGGAAAGGTTGCAGAAACTGGGCGCCGAAGCCCTGTCGGCACAGGAGATACTGGCGCTCATTCTCGGCCGCGGTATCGCCGGCGAGTCGGTGATGGTAACCGCCCAGAGACTGCTCGGTGAGTTTGGCAGCCTCAAAGGCGTGGCGGCGGCCTCGCTGGAGCAACTATCCCACGTCAAGGGGATCGGCCTGGCCAAGGCCGCCCAGATCAAGGCCGCCTTCGAGCTATCCAGCCGCGTCGAGGGCTACTCCGAAGCCGGCCAC
>DUEU01000059.1 GCA_011191985.1 Dehalococcoidia bacterium | reverse complement strand
CCGCCGGGCAGACAATTCTGGAACTCCAGACCGCCAGCGACCAGGGTTTTCGTTCCATAACCGGCAGCACCATCCACGAGACGCAGCAAAAAATCACCGGCATCCTGCATATGGACTACGACACCTTCATCAACAGCGCTTTCCTGCGCCAGGGTCACGCCGACGAGTTCACCATAAAGCGGCCCGTCGAGCGCAAGGAGGTGCTCGCCGACATCCTGGGACTGGCCATCTACGACGAACTAGAGGAGCGAGCCAAAGAGCTGGCCAAAGGGCAGGAAACCGAGCGGGCGCAACTGGAAAGCGCCATCAAGGACATTGACGACGAGTTGGCCGCTAAGTCAGACTACGAAGCCAGCTTCGACCAGGCACAGGCTGAGCTTACCCGAATCGGACAGCTGGTCAGCGATCAGGAGTCCCGTCTGAACCAGCGGCGACAGCAAAGAGAGTCCCTGGAAAACAAGCGCCAGCAGCTCCAGCAACTGGAAGAGCACATGGCGGCGACAAAAAGCGACATCGACCGATGGCAGGAGCAGGTCAGCCAGCACCAGTCCCGTATCAAAGAGTATGAAGAGATTATCGCCCGGCGGGCGGCCATAGAGGAGGGCTATGCCCGCTTCGTTGACGCCAGGAAACTGTCCGACGAGTATGACCGAAAGCTGGCACAGTGGGCCAGCCTAAATCAACGACAGCACCAGCTGGAGATGGCGATAGAACGGGCCCAGGCGGCGCGAATCGGCGAGCACCGTCTGGCCGAAAGCCGGATGGAGGAACTGGAAGCCAAGTACCAGAAGCTGGCCACGCTCAGAAGCGAAATCAGTCAGCTGGAACAGCAGCAACGCCAGCTCGCCCAGCAGGAAGAGGCCCTCCGCAGTAAAAAACAGACCGCCCAAGACTTGCAGGCCGAGGCGAGCCGCCTAGAGTCGAGCACCGCCGGGCTAGAACGAGAAATCGCCGAGATAGGGGAAAAACTCAAGATGCTGCTGGACCAGGGTGAAGCCCGGTGCCCCCTCTGCGAGACCGAACTGGGCAGGGATGGCATCAAGTTGATTGAGGCCAAATACTCCGCCGAATGCGACGGCAAGTCAGCTTCCCTCAAGGCAAACCAGGCCGAGCTGGGCGACAAGAAGAAGCAGGTCGCATCGTTACAGGCGGAGATAAACCAGACGGAAGAGGGGCTGGGGCAGGCCCGGGCCTCCCTCCAGAGCCAGGCAAGCGTCCTGCGCAAAGAGACCAGCGACGCCGAGGCGGCAGGGCGCCAGCTCAGCACAGAACGGGAAAAGCTGGCGGAGCTGGAACAGCGTCTGACCAGTAAGGACTTTGCCATTCCCGAGCAGCAGGCACTGGCCAAACTTGAAGACGAACTGGCCGGTCTCGACTACGATCCCGGGCAGCACGAAGAAATACGCCAGAAGCTGGTCAGTCTACAGCAGCACGAGAGACCAAAGCAGAAGCTGGAGGAAGCCGACAGCCACATTGACCAGGCACGTCAGGACGCCCAGAAAGCGGAAGAGGCGGCCCGGCAACGCCGTCAGAGCCTGGAGGAGGAAGACAAGAAACGGCAGCAACTGGCCTCAGACCTCGAAGCCCTCCCCCGGCTGGACGAAGAACTGGCACAAATAGAAGCGAAGTACCAGGAGTTGACCGGCCAGCAAAAACAGGCGCAGGAGACCTTCTGGGGCATAAAAGCCAAGCTGGAGCGCTGCGCCGAACTGGAGATAAAAAGGAAAGAAAAGACAAAGCTACTGGGCCAGGCATCCAAGGAACAGGGCATCTACCGGGACCTGGCCCAGGCCTTTGGCAAGAGGGGAATACAGGCGATGCTTATTGAGACGGCCCTCCCCGAGATTGAGGCGGAGGCCAATAACCTGCTAGCCCGGATGACCGATAATAGAATGCACGTTAAGATTGAGACCCAGCGGGAAACCAAAAAGGGCGACCTGAGGGAGACCCTTGATATCAACATCGCCGACGAGCTGGGCACGCGTAGCTATGAGATGTTCAGCGGCGGCGAGGCCTTCCGCATCAACTTCGCCATCCGCATCGCCCTGTCTAAGCTGCTCGCCCGACGGGCCGGGGCACCACTACGCACCCTCATTGTTGACGAAGGCTTCGGCACCCAAGACAGCCACGGCATCGAGAAAATCAAGGAGGCGATAAGCTCTATCCAGGACGATTTCGACAAGATACTGGTCATCACTCACATTGCCGAGTTCCGGGATGCCTTCCCGACCCGCATTGAAGTTATCAAAACGGCCGAAGGCTCAACGATTGAGGTAAGTTAGCTAATTCATAAACCGAGGTCGGCGGCAATTTCCTTCATCGCCCCGAGCCCCAGCTCGACAAACTCATCAAGTTCAAGCCCGAGCTCCTGGCACTGGGCAATCTGCTGCCGGTCCACCGCCGCGGCAAAGCTCTTCTCCTTGAACTTCTTCATAACCGACCGCGCCTCAAGACCGGCCATCTTCTTATCAGGACGAACCAGGGCGGCCGCGGTAAGCAGCCCGGTCAGGGGGTCAGCACAAAACAGGGCCTTATCCAGCTTCGTCTCCAGCGGGACACCATGTGCCTCGTTATGGGCCAGAATGGCATGGGTCATGGCCTCGTTGGCCCCGAGCTCCCTGGCCAGGTCAGCCCCCAGCTTGCTATGAGTGTTCATGTCTCCCTCAGTAAGCTCCATATCAATATCATGGAGAAGCCCGGTAAGACCCCACTCTTCCTCATCTTCACCAAGGTATCTGGCCGAAGCCCGCATGACCGCCTCGGTAGCCAGCATATGCCGTACCAGGTTTTCATTCTCTACGTTCGCCCTGACTGAATCGAGTACGTCTTCCCGGGTCATAATCCCCTCCTGAAGCACAAGCACTTATCAAGCGGTGAACCGAGCTATAACAATGTTAAACCGCTTACGGCACAGCCGTCAATAGTCCGGGTAAAATCCGGGCGAGATACTGCCCGGTGGCGGAGACCTCCTCCCTGGCTACCTCTTCCGGCGTTCCGGTAGCGACCACATAGCCCCCCTTATCACCGGCCCCCGGCCCGAGGTCAATGATATGGTCAGCGTTCTTGATAACATCAAGGTGATGCTCAATAATGACCACAGTATTGCCAGCATCTACCAATCGTTGCAGAACGCGTAGCAGCGCCGCCACATCCTCGAAGGAAAGCCCGGTGGTCGGCTCATCAAGGATATACAGGGTCCGGCCCGTGGCCCGCCGTGACAGCTCGGTGGCCAGCTTGACCCGCTGCGCCTCACCGCCGGAGAGCGTTGGCGCCGGCTGACCGAGATGAATATAGCCCAGCCCTACGTCGTTCAAGGTCTCCAGCTTACCCCTTACCTTGGGGAAATGCTCGAAGAAAGACAGGGCCTGCTCCACCGTCATATCCAGCACCTCGGCAATGTTCCTGTCCTTAAACCTGACCTCGAGGGTCTCGCGGTTGTAGCGCTGGCCCTTGCAGACCTCGCAGGGAACGGTAACGTCGGGTAAAAACTGCATCTCAATCTGGATATAGCCCTCGCCGCGGCAGGCCTCACAGCGCCCGCCCTTGACGTTGAACGAGAAGCGGCCCGGGGCATAGCCCCTCATCCGAGCTTCCGGGACGGTAGCAAAAAGCTCACGGATGGGAGTAAAGGTGCCGGTGTAGGTAGCCGGGTTGCTGCGCGGGGTACGCCCGATAGGGGACTGGTCAATACTGACCACCTTGTCAATATGCTCCACACCGATAATATCATCGCAATCACCCGGTCTCTCCCGCGACCGGTAGAATACCTGGGCCAGCTTTCGATAAAGGATGTTATCAATAAGGGTGCTCTTGCCGCTGCCGGAGATACCGGTAACGCAGACGAACCTGCCCAGCGGGATAGTTACGTCAATATTCTTTAGGTTGTTCTCTCTGCCTCCCCTGACAATCAGTGCCTCGCCCGAGCCGGGGCGGCGTTTCCGGGGCAGGGGAATCTGCCGGGCACCACTGAGATACCGACCCGTTATCGACTTTTTTGAGTCCATAATATCCTGGAGCGTTCCAATGGCAACAATACGACCTCCGTGCTCCCCGGCCCCCGGTCCCATATCAATAATATGGTCGGCGGCGCGCATCATAGCCTCGTCATGTTCAACAACCAGTATGGTGTTGCCAAGGTCTCTCAGTCTCTTCAGCGTCCCGATAAGGCGGAAGTCATCGGCCGGGTGTAGGCCAACCGTGGGTTCGTCACAGACGTAAAGCACCCCCATGAGGCCGCTGCCAATCTGGGTGGCCAGGCGAATGCGCTGTGCCTCACCACCGGAAAGGGTCGCCGATGGCCGGTCAACGGTAATATACTCCAGGCCCACATCCTTGAGGAAACTGAGGCGGGCTTTAATCTCCTTGAGGATTTCACGGGCAATCATCTGCTCACGCTCGGAAAGTACCCCGCCATTGCCGACCGCGTCCACCCATTCCAGCTCCTGGACAACCGACATGGCGCTGACCTCGACGATGTTCTTGCCCCCGACGGTCACCGCCAGCGACTCCGGTTTGAGCCGCTTACCCTCACAGACCGGGCACAGTCGGGAGACCATGTAGCGCTCGATATAGGCCCGCGACGTCTCGGACTCAGTATCGCGGTACAGCCGCTCCAGGCGAGGGATGACCCCCTCAAGACCGTCATAATACTCCCGGACCTGTCCGAAGCGGTTGCGGTACCGGTGCGCCTCCCGGTGCTCACCATACAGTATAAGCTCAAGCTGGCTCTCGGTAAGGTCCTTGACCGGCGTGTTCAGGGACAGGCCGTAGCGCCGGGCGGCCTCTTCCAGGTTATAGTAATACCAGGTATGCCCCCGGTAAGGATGGATAGCCCCTTCGGCAATGGACAGCTCCTTATTGGGCAGTATCAGGTCAGCGTCCAGCTCCTGCCGGAAACCAAGACCGCTGCAGTTAGGGCAGGCACCATGGGGGCTGTTGAAGCTGAACGTCCGGGGGGCAACCTCGCCAAGACTGATGCCACAGTGGACACAGGCAAAGTGCTCCGAGAAGAGCAGTTCTTCGCCGTCAATAACCGATACCAGCACCACCCCGGCGCCCAGTTTTAGCGCCGTCTCCACCGAATCGGCGATGCGGCTCTGACTGCCGCTCTGCCCGACCACCAGTCGGTCCACCACCGCCTCGATGGTATGCTTCCGGTACTTATCCAGCTGAAAATCCTCGGACAGGTCGTGAACCCGCCCGTCCACCCGGACCCGCACGTAGCCGGCCTTGCGCAGGTCGTCGAACACCGACTGGTACTCACCCTTGCGGTCCTGAATCAGTGGCGCCAGAATCATTATGCGGCTACCCTCGGGCAGTGCCTGGACGGCATCAACAATCTGCTGCACCGTCTGCATAGCAATCTCGCGCCCGCACTGGGGGCAGTGGGGGTGCCCCACCCGAGCGAAGAGCAGCCTCAGGTAGTCGTAGATCTCGGTCACCGTGCCCACCGTGGAGCGCGGATTACGGCTGGCCCCTCTCTGGTCAATGGAGATGGCCGGGCTCAGGCCCTCGATATAGTCTACCTCCGGCTTCTCCATCCTGCCCAGGAACTGGCGGGCATAGGCAGACAGCGATTCCACGTAACGCCGCTGGCCCTCGGCATAAATGGTATCGAAGGCCAGCGAGCTCTTACCCGAGCCAGAGACGCCGGTGATAACCACCAGCTTATCACGGGGTATGGTAACGTCAATATTTTTGAGGTTGTGCTCACGGGCGCCCTTAACGATTATGGCCTGCTGCGGCATGACTATATCCCCAAGTCCATTGTAACACTCTGCGGAAAAGCCTCACAAGTTCAGAAGATTTAATAATTGGGCCTCACCATTGGCTCACTGCGGTGAATTTATGCAGGCTGCGTTGATAGGCTTGACAGCAGGATTCCTTCTGACCTAACATAGCCACAGTAATTCATAAGTGAGCTTACAATTAATAATAGTCTATCCCACTTCATGACCCGTGTAAGGAGATTTGATGTCTCCTACTGCTGTATTAGTCGTTGAAATAGCATCATTCCTCGCATTTCTATTAAACGGTGCAGTGCTGTTTCTTGTCCTGTTACGGGGAAGGCAGAGATATCATTACCTTTTCGCCGCCGTCATCGCCTGCTTTGTTGTAGGGTGCCTCAGTGTATTTCTGGCTTTTATTAGAAGCGGCCACACTGGTGAGTTTCTTATCTATGTAGCTATACTGCAGGCAACTTCATTCTTGAGTGCCCCCTGCATCTACCACTTCACCTGTAGTTATCTCGAGGAGCCGAGGAAGAAGTTGACGGTTTTTGTCTGGGCTTACACGGCAATCGTCGTTATCGTTACCACTTCCGGCATGGCTTTAGGGTTCGGGCCAACAGAGATAACTCACACTGAAACGGGCATCAATGTGGCGTTCCAGGGGGATATCATAGGCCGTGTTTCTCACTTTATCTTTGTTTTTATCCCCCTTGTTTTTATCTGGCTGGCATGCTGGTTCCTATTTCGCGCCCGCAGACGGGTAACTTCAACTCTGGCACGACGCCACACGCTGTACATTCTTGCCAGCTTTCTGGTTATCTCCCT
>DUEU01000058.1 GCA_011191985.1 Dehalococcoidia bacterium | reverse complement strand
GCTACCCACCCGCCGAAGGTCTCGCCTTCGTCAAAGACGTAGACATCGCCCGGCGCATCGGCAGTGCCGATGCACACGATGTGGGCATCGTTGTAGTAGGTGACGTCAACCGAGGTTACCGTCTCGCCGGACCAGGGGTCGTCCGACATGGCCGTGAACTCTTCGCCGCCGTCGGTCGACCGGTAGATTGTGGTTGTGGTGGCGACGTAGAAGATCTCCTCGTCAACCGGCGAGCACGCGATATCGACAAACGGGTCGCCGCCATCGTACTCGTCCAATATGTCCCAGGAGGCGCCGTCATCGTTAGAGACGAAAAGTTCGTAATCGGGGCCGGCAACGGTGACTGCGGCGTAGACCGTGCCGTCAATGGTAATGGCTATGGCATTGACATCGCTGCCGTCGTAGAGGATGTAGTCACCGCCTGACCCCTCTTTGGGCGTCTCGAACTTCTCCCACTCGTTGGTGTCGTAGGTCTTCGCCGCTGCCGGAACCGCTGAAAAGCCCACTATCAGGCTTACCAGCATGGCTACCGTTAACGCCACACCCAATATCTTGTATATTTTTATTTTCATCGACCTTTATTTTCTCCTTAAGGTTATTATGAACAATATTTCCACGTCTCCGTAAACAAAAGCAAACTTACCCCTGTTTACAGGGACAGTGCCTTCTTAGACTGTTGGTGAGTTTAACAACTCTTCCCCTTGCGGGACTCTGCCTATATAATCACCCCCTTTCGCTATTCTACCTGCTATTAATATCATACCATACTCTGTCAATAGTCTTTATGCTACCATATCTTACCATGACCTGTCAATAGTTTATGGTAAATTAGTCCTGGCCGTACCGGCAGGGCCTTTTGCTTTATATAACGAAAAGGACGCCCTCTGGTTAGCAGAATTTTTTCCGGGCGGGGGAAAATAACTAAGTTTCCCGGGTCAGGTTTTCCAGGAACTCGGCGTTGGTCTTTGTCTTGGCCATACGGTCAAGGACCCGTTCTATGGCCTCGGTGAAGCTGGTCGAGTCGGAGGCGATCATGGCCACCATGCGCCGCAGCAGCCATACCTGTTTTATGGTATTATCGTCCAGCAGTAGTTCCTCGCGTCGGGTGCCGCTGCGCTGGATATCTATCGCCGGGAAGATGCGACGCTCGGACAGCCGCCGGTCGAGGTGAAGCTCCATGTTGCCGGTCCCCTTGAATTCTTCGTAGATCAGGTCGTCCATACGGCTGCCGGTATCGATGAGGCAGGTAGCGATGATGGTCAGGCTGCCACCCTCATCGGTATTGCGGGCGGCGCCGAAGAAACGCTTGGCCGGGTGGAGGGCCGCCGGGTCAATGCCCCCGGAAAGGGTGCGGCCGCTGGAGGGCATGGCCAGGTTGTAGGCACGGGTGAGGCGGGTAATGCCGTCGAGGAGGATAAAAACGTCCTTGCCGCCTTCCGTCATGCGCTTGGCCCTCTCCAGGGCCAGCTCGGCGACACGGGTCTGGTTCTCCTCTGGCTCGTCGAAAGTGGCGCTTATCACTTCCCCCTTGACGGAGCGGACCATATCGGTAACCTCCTCCGGTCTTTCCCCGATGAGACACACGATAATATGGATGTCGTTGTAATTGGTGCTGGTGGCGTTGGCGATGGACTTGAGCAGAATCGTCTTACCCGCCTTGGGTGGTGACACAATCAGTCCGCGCTGCCCCCGGCCGATGGGAGCGATAAGGTTGATGAGGCGGGTGGACAGGTCGCTGGGCGAGGTCTCCAGGTTAATTAGTTCTGTGGGGAAGGTCGGGGTGAGTGAGGAAAAACGCGGGCGGCCCTTGGCCAGCTCCGGGTTGAGGTCGTTAATCAGCTCTACTCGCAGCAGGCTGTAGTATTTCTCACCGTTTTTGGGCGGTCGGCCCTGGCCGACGACCATGTCGCCGGGGCGCAGGCCGAAGCGGCGTATCTGGGACTGGGAGACGTAGGCGTCACCAGGGCCGGGGAGCAGGGTGCCCTGTCTCAGGAAGCCATAACCGTCGCTCATTATATCTAATATGCCGCCGCAGAAGATATTACCCTGTTGCTCCGCGGTTGCCTGCAGCAGGCGCATGATAATATCCTGCTTCTTAAGGGCGGTGTAGCTGGAAATACCCATTTCCCTGGCCAGCTCTATGAGTTCGTCTCTGGACTTGTGTTCTAGCTCAGTAATGTTCATAAGCGTAACCTCGTTTCCTGTGGTTATTTCGTATACCCTGGTCTATTATCCATGCTACGCTGGTGAGACCCGTTTCCAGTCGGCCAAGAAGCGGGTGATACCGATTTCGGTTAGTGGGTGGCGTATCATCTGCATCAGCACGGCATAGGGAACGGTGGCGATATGGGCCCCAGCCTTGGCTGCCGCCACACAATGTTGCGGGTGGCGGATGCTGGCGGCGATTACCTGTGTCGGCAGTCCGTAACGTTTATAGACGTCAACGATGTCCGTGACCAGCGCCATGCCATCATGCCCGATGTCGTCCAGCCGGCCGACGAAGGGGCTGACGTAGGTGGCGCCGGCCAGTGCCGCCAGCAGGGCCTGGTTTAGCGAGAAGCATAGCGTAAAGTTTACCTTTATGCCGTCTTTACTAAGGGCCGATGTGGCTTCAAGTCCGTCGGCGGTGGCCGGGATCTTGATGGCCACGTTGGGTGCCCAGCGGGTGATCTGGTGTGCCTGTTCAATCATTGCTTGGGCCTTGGTGCCCAGCACCTCGGCGGAAACAGGCCCGGGGATTATGCTGCAGATTTCTTTGACTACCGCCTCGTAGTCGGCCATTCCCTCATTGGATACCAGGCTGGGATTAGTAGTCACGCCGCTGACGATACCCAGCCGGGCGGCTTGTCTTATTTGCTCAATATTGGCCGTGTCGAGAAATATATGCACTTCAGACCTCTATATTATTTTTCCGGCGGCAACCATTTTATCACGGATTAGGCGTCAGGGGAAGCGGCGGTTGGGCTCCTTCCCGCAGCACTTCTTTGGCAGCGGCGATAAACTCGCGAAACAGGGGGTGAGGGTGGTTGGGACGGGAGCCGAATTCAGGATGAAACTGGCAGCTCACCATCCAGGGGTGGTCGGCAAGCTCGCAGACCTCGACCAGCCTGTCGTCGGGAGAAAGACCGCTATAAACCATGCCCGCCTCCTCTAATAATTGGCGGAACTGGTTGTTAAACTCGAAGCGGTGACGGTGGCGCTCGTAGACCAGGACATCCCCGTAGGCACCGGCGGCGCGTGTTCCTGGCACCAGCCGACAGTCGTAGTTACCCAGGCGCATCGTACCCCCCTTGTCCTGGATACTCTTTTGCTCGGGCAGGATGTCAATCACCGGGTAGTCAGTGTCGGCGTCAAATTCGGTGGAGTTGGGCCCGCTGCAGCCCAGGGCATGACGAGCAAATTCGATTACCATGACCTGAAGTCCGAGGCAGAGCCCGAGGTAGGGGATCTTGTTCTCCCGGGCATAAGTGGCGGCCTTAATCATACCCTCTATTCCCCTGATGCCAAAACCGCCGGGGATTATTATCCCCTGGGCGGAGCGGAGCAGGGTTTCACCACCGTCGCTTTCAAAGGCCTCGGAGGGGACCCAGTGCAGTCTAAGTTCGCGGTTATGGTATAGGGCAGCGTGATGCAAGGCTTCACGGACCGAAAAATAGGCATCCTTCAATTCCACATATTTACCGACCAGAGCAATCTCAACCGGCTCACGGGGTTCCTTGAGGCGCTCCACCAGCCCCCACCACTCGCTCAGGTCCGGTTGGTTTGCCTTGAGGGCGAGCTTGTCTACAACCAGTTTGCCCAGCCCTTCCTCCTCCAGGATGAGGGGCACCTCGTAGATGGTGTCAACCGTGAGCAGTGGGATAACCGCCGCCCGGTCCACATCGCAGAACAGGGAAATCTTGTTTCTGGTAGCCTCTGGTATGGGATAGTCGCTGCGGCAGATGATGATATCGGGCTGGATACCAATGCGGCGCAGTTCATTAACGCTATGCTGAGTGGGTTTTGTCTTTAGCTCTTGGGTAGAGGTGAGATAAGGGAGGAGGGTAACGTGGACATAGAGCACGTTCTCCCGTCCCACATCCTTTCGCAT
>DUEU01000057.1 GCA_011191985.1 Dehalococcoidia bacterium | reverse complement strand
TACGATTGACCTGTTTTCATAAACTATAACACTTCTCAATTTAGAGTGACAGACTCTTACCTGCTCTCCTAAGTTCCAGTGTAATATTATAAATAACTAGACTTCTTTTGGAGATTAGGTAGTTTAGTGCTAGTAGTTTGCTTAGAGATTAAGTACACGCTACCACATGAGAGTCGATAATACTAGCGATATGGAGAGCCGATTTATCCAATACTCGAGTTTGCACACAATGCAGAATTTTAAGCTTGTTGGGGTTTGTATATAAAGATTACCCAGGTTTGGGATTTTAGGAGCTTTATTTTGCACAGCGGGATTTGTCTTAATCTTAGTCTAGTGAGTATCAGTGCGTCAGATAAGTCTATTACTTAGTGAATTAACTACTTGGTATAAAATCGCATCCAATCTTACTTCTTTATCAAATAAGCCCTTCTATCTGTTACTGTAAAACCGCCTAGCACGTCTTCAATCGTGACTTGTATGATACCTACTATGACGCCCAGAGTTGTGTCAGGCTCGTAGTCGACGTCGTAGTTGCCCATATAAAACGCAAAACTGAAATTTCCGAGAGGCAGAGGATGGATTTCATGTGACTCAAGATCGCCCTTACTATCTAAGATTTCATATGTATCGGCCTTTGCATGTTGGGCTTTTAACCAGACCTCGTATCCACCTTCTGTCTCGCGTTGTTCAAAGCCAGTTACTTCATATATAACCCAGATGTCTTCACCTAAGTGGAGTTCTTCATCGGGTGTGTACTCCCCTGACTCCTTAAAGTGAGAGCTAAACACCGTTTTAACGGATAGAGCAGAAACTAGGATATGGTCCTGTTTGGTTATTGTGTCGGAGCTGTAAGCATTACTTACTTTTAAACTAACGGTATAAACTCCTGTGGCATCATAGGAGTGTTCCGGTCTCCATTGCATGCTAGTGGTGTTATCACCAAAATCCCAGAGCCGTTCATCGATATCGCCAGTTGATTCGTCTGTGAATTTAATCATCTCTCCGATTAATACTTTCGTATTCGATGCAGAGAATTCTGCTACCAGCGGCTCAATAACATTAACGATCGAGCTCGTTGAATTACTACCAGCTTTATTGGAGACAGTCAGTATTATTGTATAATTTCCCGTCTGACTATAGGCATGAAGAGGATTTTGTTCAGTGCTGGTAGTGTTATCTCCAAAATCCCAAGACCATGCGACAATATCTCCCATAGATTGATCGTTGAATTGTATCGTTTGGCCGACTTCTACTGTTTCTCGATCTAAATCGAACTGTGCTACCGGGGATTCAGTAACGTGCAATTCGGTACATGAAACTATGAGTAAAATGATTATAGGAAGAGAAAGAAGTGCTTGGTATGCTAATTTTGCACGTGGTTTCATCATAATAGCTATTTCCGAAACCAAGTCTTTTCTTTTGTGGCAATTATACATCCCATCCTTGTTCTTCAACAATACCATAAAGGGGAGCGTGCTAATAAGCTATCTTTTACATTCTTTGGAAGTGAAAGTTGGATTCGAAGGGGACGAGTGGCGAGGCGAGGGCTAACTTCAAACCCATTGACAGCTAGTAGTTGATGGTTTAGCATAAGCTGCAAATCAAGCTTTTGGGGGAAACCCATGTCGCTTATTCCAGCATTTGAAATAGGTGTCTTAAATGCCTGGATATTCATGATTTGGCTAGTCATACAGAACTTTGGAATCAGGCTAATAGGCAAGGAACTATACCAGAGAGCTGGTGATCCTCCTGATATGAAGGCTAGTCATATGCACAAAATTGCCAGCTACATATCCATGCCGTTATGGCTCCTGACTACAGCATATTCTATCTTCCTACCACTTCAATTAGCCACGATATGGTTCTATATAGGTCTTGCCATTTTTCTATTAGGCTTAATCATGAATATCTTTGCTACAATTAACTTTGCCACGACACCAATGGCTGAGCCTGTTATAAAAGGGGTATATAGTTATTCACGACACCCGATTTATATAGCAATACTATTGATATATCTGAGTGTTGGCATAGCTTCAGCTTCCTGGATTTTCCTGTTAGTTGTAATCATATGGGCAGTCTTGGTAAGCGTCTCTGCAACGGATGAAGAGCGCTACTGTCTTAAGAAATACGGCGAAGCTTATCATGACTATATGAATAGAACGCCAAGATGGGTAGGGATTCCAAAGTCTGAAGCGAAGTGATAAGTGCCTGTAGAAATAAGAAGGCACATGTATAGACTTGCATTGGTGAGCCGCGGAGGACTCGAACCTCCAACCGGCTGATTAAGAGTCAGCTGCTCTGCCAGTTGAGCTAGCGGCCCAAGGTTATGCCCATTGGCCCATTCTAGCATGATGCCACGTATGATGACAAGCGAGCCCTATTGGCTGCCCGAGTCAGACTTGCTTTTAGGTTCTTCGCGTGCCTTCTTGCGCTTTGAGGGGCGTTTGCCGGCCCATAAGCCGCGGAAGAAGTTCTGGTCCAGCAGATATCGTTTGTCGGCTATATCCAGGAGGTCTTTAGATACCCCGCTCTCGAAGTAGGCTACCTCGACATGCTTGCCCACGTTCTTTACCGCTTGAAGGGCATAGGCGAAATCGGCATCCCCGCTTACCAGAATAGCGACATCATAGAAATCGTGCCAGGCAAAATACAGCAGGTCGGTAGCTAACATAACGTCGATACCCTTCTCAACGGGTATGCCCTGTGCTATCTTGGTACTCCCCAGTCGGACCTCAAGGTAGGGTGTCTGCCTCAGTATATCGAGAAATTCCCGCTGCTCCCGGTAAACATCGGGGCGCTGAGATGGGTCCTGCAGGACGTTGTAATAGTATGTGCGCAAGAGCCGTCTTTCACCGCAGAGTTTGTTGGTAAACTTGGCATAGTTCAGATTATACCGCCCGAAGTTACTGCGCAGAGCGTGGTAAAGATTGCTACCGTCTATAAAGATGGCAACCCTAATATCCATTACTGGCTCCTTCTAAGAGCTGTCGGCTCTTGTGTAGCGTTCCTCTGTTTGTTATTGCTTATTATATGGTATTCTGCGATTTTACATCATTGCCCGTCTCTGCACAAGATCAGTTCGGCAACTGTTAACATATTTTAACTTCTTAACTATTACCATTTTACATCAAGATTAACCCTTTTGGGCGATTGCGTGGTCAGCTGTAGTACATTATCATCAGGATGGTACAGTTAAAGAATATAGAGAATGGGAAATGGTACGTAAGAATAAAGTTAACTCCATACTAACAGTAAGACAGGTAGCCCGACTTCTCAATATTCACATTAATACAGTGAGGCGCTGGAGTAACCAGGGGATACTGAAAGCCTACCGCATCGGTCCCCGGGGCGACCGCAGGTTCAAGCGGGAGGACATCGCCCTCCTTTTGCTGGAAAAGACCACCGATGAATCCAAACCGCACAAGCAAACCCGTGTCAATTGATAGCGGTGGTGCTGGCATCTCATCCCCGGCTTATGATTAGCCAGGTATCCATTAGTGCCCAGGACGCCTCCTGCCTCAAGGTCTTCTTATTTAGCAGTAAGTATCGAACAGAAGCGCTCTAGTGCCGCCGTCGATGAATAGAGTTCTTTAACCAGCAATATTTCCCCTTTAGCTTTCAGCCTGGCCAGTCCCTCGAGGCATTCGCGGCGAGACAGACTGGGGACCCAGTTACGGCAGACCTGGGGGCGAAAGGGGTGTATGTGACAGCTAGCCCTGGTCTCGCTTTCCCATCTGAGGAAGACGCAACCCTTTTCCGTCTGGCGTAACAGGTAGCCGATAACGGTTGGCTGTGCGTACCTGGCCAGGAAAGTACCGGTGGACAGGCCGAGTTGCCGGGCTATGGTTTCTATCTCCTCACTGCCGAGTAAAGGCTGGTAGCTGGTGCAGCAGATACCGCAGCGGAAGCACTCAATCGGGAGCAGTGCCTCACTGAGATGAACCCGATGTTCGTTGCCATCTAGGGTCTTCAGGATAGCATCACCTTTCCCCCTATTCTTTTCCCCTTGGCGTGCTGTCCTTTTCATTTGGCTCCGGCTTTGGTGACTGCCCCCCCGTAGGTGAGTGCCCTGCTGAGAATACCATATATTACTATAGTTCCATTATTGAATACTACTATGCAGCTATTTACATACATGTCTGGTGAGTTATGATTAGGTTAGCATAGGCAAAGTCAATTTTGGTAGCCCCGTTGGGTGAAGCGGGGAAAGGTTATAGAAGTGAGATTGGTGTTAAGGATGTTCCTTTTGGTGGGCTGGTAGTGGTGAATTGCCTGTCTGCCAGTAGAGGCCTTGATAGCCTGTAAAAAGGTGTGAAGGGAGAGAGGGACTTAATAGAGGAGGGTACTCTGGCAGATGGGTAGACAGGGATTTGTCGGTGGCCGGTGGCGGAGACTTTGGTGAGATATGGGCAGTGTTGAACATTGTTTCAAGGGGGTGATTACGATGAAGGTACGGAGGCTGGGGAGATGTCCTCGTTGCGGGGGTAACCTGTTTCTCGATAAAGACTGGAGTGGCTGGTACGAAGAGTGCCTACAGTGTTCCTTCTCGCGTAGGGTGGAGAAGTTAGATGTTCACGAGAAGGTAATTATCCAGGCAGTGAAGGAACGACGGTGCTAATCTCTTCTGCCTGTTTGTTAATGGGCAACAATTCTGCAGTCCTTGTTTCTATAGTACCATTTCCCTTATTACTATCACCCCATTTACACTCGGGCGACAGCCGTGTAGGCTATGATTATAGGAATAGCAAATAACCCCTTCAGCGGGGGATAGGTGAATAATATGGAGGAAATACGAGAGTGGCAGGTAGAGCCGCCCGAAAAGGCTGCTGACGAATACAAGCAGGGCATCGCCCACGTCCTTGAAAGGGAGTGGGACAGGTTGAGGCATCGTGCCGAGCGCGAGTCAAGCCATATTATCTCAAAGGCCTATGGGGAGTCGGCGGCTATTATCGGTCGTGCCCAGCAGGAGGCGAAACAGATTGTCCTGGAGGCATCGCGGAGAGCGGATCAGGAGGTGGAGGAGCGGGCCGCCAGGATTATCAGCGAGGCCCACCAGAAGGCGCGGGCAATTATTGCTGAGGCTAATAATAGGGCTCATGAGCAGTCAACCCGATATGCCGCTGAGGTAATGGAGAACGTGGAACAGGCTGCTGCTGAGATAAAGGCGGAGGCAGAGCAGAAGGCCGCAGAGGAATCAGCGGCAATAATAGCCCGAGCGCGAGAGGCTGCCGAGCAGATCGCTCACGAGGCGGAGGCAGTAATCAAGAAAGAGGCCGGTAGGAAAATAGACCGGGAGGCAAAGAGCATCGTCGGTGAGGCAAAGGCGGAGGCCACCAGGATTATTCAGAAGGCGAAGCGAGAGGCCGATGAGGAGGCGTACCGGATAATGGCCGGCCTGGAGAAGGAAATAGAGAAAGCGGCAAAGAAGGTGACCGATGAGGCGCGAATGGGGGTTGATGAATCGGCTAGAGCTATCGATGAGTTAAGGAAGCGGGCGGAACGGGAAGTGAAAGAGGCTAGAGAGCGAGCCCGCAAAGAAGCGGAGCAAATTATCAATGAGGCCAGGGCTGTGGCCGCGGATGAAGTAAAGAAGAGCGCCAGAGTGACGGCTGAAAATAAGCAAAAGCCTGAGATGGTTATCAAAGAATCACCGGCCCGGGAAGAGATGGCCGTGCCCTCGATTGTCACCGAGAAAAAAGCGGTCCCGGTTGAGGCAACCGGTGAGGTGATATCCGGGGACGAAGGTAGTGATGGGCTGTATCAGGGGGGCGTGGAGTTGGAGATAGCCAGCCCGGTGGACTTTGCACAGGTATTGAAGTTACAGACCCTCCTGCGTAAAGCCCCCTATGTAAGCCTAGTCTCGGCCGGAGGCTCGGCCACAGGTGCTACGACCATTCTGGTAGTCATTGACAAGCCGCTCCCTCTGCTCAGTATCCTCAGGGAAATACCACTAGTAGAGACGGCGACTAGAGAAGGAGGGCGTATCCGCATTGCCCTGCGGTCAACGAAGCCGTAGCTTACTTTAATAATTACACTGTCTATTGACGCCGCCGCCGATGGTTAAAAAAGCTCATCAGGCGGCGGTGGTGTATTTAACCCTGCTGCATATGGTGCCGAAGGTCGGGCTCGAACCGACACGGAGGTCGCCCCCCAACAGTTTTTGAGACTGTCGCGTCTGCCTATTCCGCCACTTCGGCTGGTGGACAGCCAGCATTATATCATGCACCGGTGCGGGGGTCAAAAATTTACTTGCCAACCAGGGCATGAATGTGGTACTTATTAGGGGCAGGTACCATATTCTAGAGGGTAAGTGTTGAAGCCTCAGCCCAAGCTAAACCTTCTTTACAGCCGGCAGCAGATAGCAGAAACGGTTGACCGGCTGGCGGCGGAACTCAACCGGGACTACCCTGGCAAGCACCCGGTCCTGATAGGCGTCCTTAAAGGGTCGTTCATGTTCCTGGCTGACCTCATCAGGCTCCTTGATTTTACCCTCGAGGTGGATTTCGTCAGGTTGTCCAGTTACGGCGCCGGCCAGAAGAGCTCGGGGAAAATCAGGGTGGTGGCCGACCTTCAGAGGTCGGTCAAGGACCGGGACGTACTGGTGGTTGAGGACATCGTTGATACCGGGCTTACTACCGGTTTCCTTCTTGCTCACCTGCGCAAGCAAAAACCGTCTTCGTTAAAGCTCTGTACCCTCACCGAAAAACCGTCCCGTCGCAAGACCCCCGTGGCCATTGACTATCTGGGCTTTACCGTTCCTGATAAATTTATTGTTGGCTATGGACTAGACTGGGACGAGAGGTTCCGTAACCTGCCCGGCATATATGTTTTGGAGGAGTAGCCCCGATGGATTTAGCCCGGCTAATCTCGGTGGCAAAAGGTAAGCTGCCTGCTGACCTTATTCTGGCCAACGCCAGGGTGGTGAATGTCTTTAACGGCGAGATTGAAGCGGTTAATGTCGCCGTTTATGGTGACAGGATTGCTGGAGTTGGGGACTACCGCCAAAGCAAAGACGTCCTGGACCTGGACGGCCGTTATTTGGCCCCGGCGCTGATTAACGGGCATACCCATCTAGAAAGCTCGATGCTTGATGTTGGTCAGTATGCCCGGGCGGTGGTGCCGCGGGGTACGCTGGCGGTGGTTACCGACCTCCACGAAATTGCCAATGTCAGCGGTCTGGAGGGTATGAGGTATGTGCTGGACTGCGCCCGGCGTCTGCCCTTCGAACTTTTCCTGCAGGCCCCTTCCTGTGTGCCGGCGACGGACCTGGAGACTTCTGGAGCGAACTTGGATGCGGCGGCTATCCGTAGGGTCCTCCGCTGGCGGGGTGTAACCGGTCTTGGCGAGGTAATGAATTTTCCCGGCGTGCTCGCCGGGGATGCCGGAGTCCTGAGCAAGATTGCCTTGGCTCATGGGAAGATTGTTGACGGCCATGCTCCCGGCGTTACCGGCCCGGACCTCAACGCCTATATTGCTGCCGGTATCCGCTCCGACCACGAGTCGGTTTCTTTGGAAGAGGCCCGGGAAAAGCTGAGACGGGGTATGTACGTCATGATTAGAGAGGGCTCCTCTGAGAAGAACCTAGAGGCCTTGCTGCCCCTGGTCACGGATAAGACCTATAAACGGTGCCTTTTCGTGGTTGACGACCGGAGCTGCGTTGACCTGCTCCAGGATGGGGATATTGATGCCGTGGTGCGCCAGGCGATTGACCGTGGCCTTGATCCGGTGCGGGCGATTCAGTTGGCGACCATTAATCCCGCCGAGTATTTCCGGCTCGATGGTTTGGGGGCGGTCGCTCCGGGCTACATGGCCAATCTAATAGCGCTGAGTAATCTGGCTACATTTCAGGCTGACATGGTTTTCTACCGGGGCCATTTGGTAGCCAAAGAGGGAAAACCGCTTTTTTCGGTATACCAGTCCCGCAACCGGAAATTGCGCCGGACAATGAATATCAAGCCATTTGATATTGGCGCGTTGAGACTGGTACCGTCCGGAGAAACGGGGCTGGTAATTGAGGTTGTGCCCGGTCAGATAGTTACCCGGAAGGTGCGGGAGAGGGTCAGGGTGGTTGATGGGACGGTGGTGGCGGACACAGAGCGTGACGTCCTAAAGCTGGTGGTCGTGGAGAGGCACCGGGCGACGGGAAACATCGGTCTGGGGTTGGTGAGGGGGTTTGGCCTGAAGCAGGGCGCCCTGGCCTCATCAGTTGCCCATGACGCCCACAACGTCATCGCCGTCGGTACCAATGATACGGATATCTTTACCGCCATCAAAGAAATTGAGCGGATTGAGGGCGGTCTGGCGGTGGCCAGCGGCGGCCGGGTGCTGGTCAGCCTGCCGCTGCCGGTAGCCGGCCTGCTATCTGACGAGCCGCTGGAGACGGTCGTTGACCGGCTGGGGAAATTGGAGCGACTGGCTGGGGACCTGGGTACGGGGCTGGTTTCACCCTTCTCGACACTGTCCTTCCTGGCGCTGCCGGTAATCCCGGAACTCAGGCTTACCGACCGGGGGCTGGTTGATGTTAACGCCTTCCGTCTGGTTAAATAGAGAGGTCATGGAGGTGAGCCATTAGCCATTTTACCAGGGCAGGTGCCATTTTTGAGAACCGGCGCGACGCCGGCCGGCAACTGGCGACCCAGCTGCGCCATTATATTGACCGGTCGGTGGCGGTGCTGGCCATTCCCAACGGTGGTATTCCGGTGGCGCTGGAGGTGGCTCTTGCCCTCAAGGCTGACCTTGATACGGTTATTTGCCGTAAGATTCCCATCCTGCTTAACCCGGAGGGGAGTTTGGGGGCAGCGGCCGACGATGGGACGATCATCCTCAACGAGGAAGCGGTCAAGAAGATCGGTTTCAGCCGGCAGCAGCTGGAGTATGAAATCAGCAAGGTAAGGGCCGAGATTAAGGAGCGGAGCCTGCTTTACAAGGGAGAACAGCCGCTGGTCAGGGTCAGCGGTAAGACGGTAATAGTGATTGACGACGGGCTTGCCTCCGGCTATACCATGACGGCCGCAGTAGAGTCGGTACGCCTGCGCCGACCCGGGGAAATCGTGGTTGCCGTACCGGTGGCGTCGGCCGTCGCCGTAAAGCAGGTGGAGAAGGTGGCCGACCGGGTGGTGACCTGCAACACCGGCTTCATGCCCCGATTCTACGTCTCTGACTTCTACCGCTACTGGTACGACGTCAGCGATGAAGAGGCTATCCAGTGTCTGAAGCAGTGGCGGCTTGAGCGTTACCGCGCCGGTTTCAACCCGCCGGGAGAAGAATAGGGGAAATACTGACCGTCATGACCGTAACTGCTGGATAAGCTTCTCCCCGTGCTTTAGCAGGACTTTTGTTCGGTCTGCAGAAACCCCGCCCTTTGTTTCCAGATATTTTTTAAGTGCCTCCAGTGGCGTTAGCCCTTCAGCGACGGTGTCCCCCAGCCTGGGGCGTACCTCCCGTTCGACTTCTTTGGTAAGGGTGAAATAGTCGGCCTCTCTGGCTGCCTGCCTGACCTGGTTATCATTGAGTTGCCCCTCGGCCTGCGGTGGTAGGCTGACCTGAAGCCGGACTATGGCATCGTTGATTTCAGCCTCCTGCTTGGTAATGGCCTTCAGTACGGTTGCCGTGGGGTCGGTGTCCGCTGCCTCTATATTGATGCTGATGGTGAGGAAGCGCCTGGCGGTTACCGTATGGAAAGCGAAGGAGACCGGGCGCTTGTCGGCCTCTTTATCCGGCCCTATTTCCACCACGACAAAGCCCTTGTCGTCCGCTTCTTCGCCGAAGTCCACCCGTTCCAGGCTGCCGGCGTAGACCACCGGCGGGCTTTCGCTCAAGACCTGGTGACGGTGAATATGGCCCAGGGCCACGTAGTCGAAAGCGGGGCAGGCAACATTGCTGAGCAGAAGGGCTGGTTCCTGCCCGATGACCATAGACCTCTCTGAACCGACTCTGGCGCCGGTCACCCACACATGGGCGGCCAGTATCACGGGCAGCGCCGGGTCAAGCTCCCCCGCGTATTTGTCGATTGTATCGGTCAGTACCTGCTGTAGCCTCTGGTTAATCTGCTCGGGGGTCAGGTTTTTGGTTTCCTCTCTGGTTAGGAGAGCGCTGCGCCTCAGCCAGGGCAGTGCTGCTATTTGCAGAACGCCATCGTTGGTCGGTATATGGTATAAACCTGGTTTGCTGGCTACGTAGACATTATTGACGGCCAGGGTGTCGAAGATTTCCGGAGTGGTAGCGCCGTCGATGGTGCTGGGGGTATCGTGGTTGCCTACCAGCAGGAAAACGGGGATGCCGCCGCCGGAGAGGCGCTTGATGCGTCGGGCGAACTCCCGCTGCTGGGTCTGGCTGGGCTCGCGGCTCTTGTAAGCGTCGCCGCAGAAGAGGACCAGGTCAACCCGATTTTCTAGGGCGTAGTCCACGAGCTGGTCGAAGGCTTTCAGGAAGTCCTGGAGGCGGGTGGACAGCCCCGTAGCTGGGTCAATACGCCCGTAGCTCTCAACGCCCAGATGCAGGTCGGCAAAGTGGAGGATTTTCATATTGATTATTGCTTAACGAAAATAGATGCCAATAAAAGAATTATCGAAAT
>DUEU01000056.1 GCA_011191985.1 Dehalococcoidia bacterium | reverse complement strand
CTAACGTTGTTGCTGGCGTTACCCCGGGCCGGGGCGGTGAGGAAGTTGAGGGTATCCCGGTGTACAATACCGTTGATGAGGCCGTCCGCGAGCGGGGTGCCCAGGCCTCAGTGTTCTTCGTACCAGCGGCAGCAACCAAGGATGCTGCCCTGCAGACCCTGCAAGCCGGTATCCAACTTATTGTCGTTGTTACCGAGTACATTCCCGTTCACGATACCATGAAGATAAGGGAATATGCCAAGGACCTGAACGTGTGGCTCATTGGCCCGACCACTCCGGGCATAATCACCCCCGGTGAAGCCAAGATGGGCATCATGCCGGCCAATATGTTTAATTCCGGGCGCATCGGCGTTATCTCCAGGAGTGGCACTCTCTCCTACGAGATAAGTGTTAACCTGGCCACAGCCGGTCTTGGGCAGAGCACCGTGATTGGCCTGGGGGCTGACCCGGTGGTGCTTACCAACCTGCCCGAGCTGCTTGAGCTGTTCGAGAAAGACCCGGATACCGATGCGGTGGTGATTGTCGGTGAAGTTGGCGGTACCCAGGAACAGAATGCGGCCCAGTATATTGACCGGTGGATGACCAAGCCAGTGGTTGCCTACATAGCCGGCCAGGATGCCCCGGAAGGGAAGCGGATGGGTCATGCCGGTGCCATCATTCAGGGTGGTACGGACACACCACAGAGCAAGATGACAGCCCTCCGGCAGGTCGGCGTGGAGGTGGCCCGGTTCCCGGCCCAGGTGGTGGAGCTGGTGCAGAAGTGTTTAAAGCTCCGCTAGCGGTTTCTCGCTGTTTTGAAGCGGGCTGTCTCACTCGTTATCTCCAGATAAGTAAATCATCACCAATATGCTTTTGACACTTGGTCTTGTGCCAGGTACTATATATTATTGGCAGTCAGTAGGGTAGGTGTTTGGTGGTTAGGAATACTGTATGAGCAAGAAAGCGAAAGACCTTATTCCGCCAGGGCTGGCTTATATCGCCGATAACATTATCTCCTGGCATAACATACTGGGCGTTTCCCGGGAGGCCGGGGCCAGGTGGGCCCGTGACCTCAACTTACCCGGCGAAGGGCAGACCGTATTCTTCGCCGGCTGCGGCTATCAGTATAGCGCCGGCCTGGACTCTATGATGTCGCTGATACGGAAGATGGATAAAAGCCCGGTTGGAGCGGAATTGCCCATGGGGCTGGCCCGCTTTCAGAGAAAGATGGGCGTTGACCTGGCCGGGGTTTACCGCAAGCTATCGGTAAGGGGCGGTGATAGCGACGGGCAGCCCTTAAGGGACGCGGTTCGGGTGCTGCATAACCTCGGTATTACCTTCGGCTATCTGGCTGACGCCGAACCATGCTGCGGTGGCCTTTTATACTACGTTGGAATGCATAACGAGTTCGCCCAGAACGCCCAGAAGGTGTATAACGAGCTGAAATCCCGAGGTGTGAAGCGCATCATTGGCATGGTACCCTCTTGTACCTATACCATGCGCAATCTATTTCCCCGGTTTGTTGCCGACTATGACCTGGAAGTGAAGCATTTCCTGGAGGTTGTCCTCGAGGGCATTAAAGACCGTGATTTAAAATTCCCCCGGGCAGTAAAGGTCACCTATCATGACCCCTGTCAGCTAGCCCGCTACCTGGGGCTGACGGCGGAACCGCGCCAGATACTCCGGTCAATCAAGAGTCTGGAGCTTGTCGAGACCGATTGGACCAACGGGGAGTGGGCGACATGCTGCGGCGGTGGCGGTGGCTTTGAGGCCGTCTTCCCTGAGTTAAGCGAGATTCTGGCCGAAAACAGAGCCCGGGAACTGGTAGCAACCGGGGCCAGTATTATCGTCACCCACTGCCCAGGCTGTATTCTGCAGATTAAGGATGGCCTTAAAAAGCTCAAGATTAACGATGTTGAAGTCCTTGACCTGGCACAGGTTCTGGCGATGGCCATGGAGGTATAGGGCCGGTGTCTGTCTTTAGGAATTACAAGAAGGAGATAATGGGCGCCGCTCACAACGAGCGGATAAGGACTGCCCTGTCCCGGGCGGTTAAGTCGTACCGGGCTAATGTAGACAGCGCCCTGAAGGCGTTCCCGCATACGGTCAAGCTGGCGGAGGAAGTGAGAGAAATAAAGGAACGAGCTATAAGCGAGATGGAGCGTCTCACGGCGCGGGCATGTGAAGCCATCGAGAGTAACAAGGGTAAAGCGTATATCGCCAGGACGGCTGAAGAAGCACTGAAGGTCATCAGTGATCTGGTAGGGACCGGTAAGGTGGTTGTCAAAGGTAAAAGCATGACCGGCGAAGAGATTGGATTGCGGGAGCATCTGGAAGAATGGGGAAACGAGGTCTACGAGACTGATTTAGGTGAGTTTATCATACAGAAGCTGGGCTCAAGGCCGATGCATATCCTGTCGCCGGCCGTACACGTGCCCAGGGAAGACGTGGCCCGGCTGTTCTCCGAGATGACCGGGCAGGAACTGCCGCCGGATGATATTGAGGCATTAGTGGCTACCGCCCGGCAGCTGCTGAGGGAGAAGTATTTCCTGGCCGACGTTGGTATGAGCGGCGCTAACGTGGTTGCCGCCGAGACGGGGTCACTGTTTCTCATCGAGAATGAGGGGAATATCCGTCTGGCTACCGGCGCCCCGCCGGTTCACATCGCCCTGGTCGGCATGGAGAAGCTGGTGCCAACCTTTAGCGATGCCTGCAAGGTAGCCGAGGTGACCTGGCGATATGCCGGTTATACCATGCCCAAGTACCTGAGCGTTGTTTCCGGGCCCAGTGCCACCGGTGACATTGAGAAGGTGATAACCTACGGGGCCCATGGCCCCCGGGAGTTCCACGCCATCTTTCTGGATGCCGGCCGAACCGAATTGGCCAAACACCCGGTATTGCGTCAGGCCCTGTACTGTCTCCGGTGCGGCGGCTGTCTCTATGAGTGCCCCGTATTCGCGGTGACGGCCGGTCATTTTGGGGACAAGTATTTTGCCGGCAATGGCGCTGTCTGGTCAGCGATGATAACGGGCAACAGGGAAAAGGCGGCGGCATTAGCCTACACCTGTCTGACCTGCGCCCGGTGCCGTATAAGGTGCCCGGTAGGCATAGATACCCCCGAGATGATGGTCGAGCTAAAAAGATTAATGGTAGAAGGCGCTGCCCACGAATAGCCTTCGTTCCAAGGAATGTCATAAGTAATCAGTCGTCTCAGCCGATACTGGCTAGTTTGCTCCTCTATTTGCTACCTCTTCCTTCAACCGCACGACCATGCCCATCGCGGCCACATCGGAAAGGACGCTGCCATCGGCCGGGGGTTAAGCACCGGCCTCAGTCCCGAGGGGTGATGGTTTCTGTAAATCACTCAAAAGGGTGATTGTGCCTGTACCATTACTATTGTACTATTACTAAAGAGAGCCGGGAATAAGGGGCAATCTAATCGAAAGTAGTGTAGTAATTGGGCACGATCAGTCGTAAAATTAAAAATAAAATTCGCGGGTCAGCAGGTATTAAATCGCCGCTATGTCGTCTGACATATAAATAGTGACGGTCAAATAAAGGTGATTAAACCACCGTGGTCAGGAGGTATTTAATATGGTAGTGGCTAAGGACGGACTAAAACAAAAGGCAGAAGAAGCCGCCCAAATCGTTGATGAGTACAAGCAACGGCTGACACAGGTTATCATTGAACAGGGTGAGCAGATAAGGGAAGAGGCCGAACAGGAAGCGGCGGCTATTGTTGATCATGCCCGCTCGGAAAAAGAGAAAATGCTGGAAGCGGCGGGGAGGGAGTCAGCCAGTATCGTTGCTCGAGCTCATGAGGAGGTGGAGCAGATAAGGGCTGAAGCCAAGCAGCAGGTAGATAAGTATGCTGAAGAGTCGCGACAGAGGGCGGAGAAAATAGCCGAGCAATTTACCGAAGAGATTAAGAGAGAGGCGGAAAGAGAAGCCAGGAAGCAAGCGGAACAAGATACGCAGCGTGAGGTAGAGCAACTCATGGCTAAGGCCAGTGAGGAAGCCACCAGGGTGGTCGCTGAAGCGAGGCAGATGGCTAACGTGGAGTGGGAGAAGATAGTAGCTGAGTCCAGGAAAGAAGCCGAAGTCGTTTCTGCTCGACTGATAGAGGGTGCGCGGAAGGAAACAGAAGAGTTGGCCAGGGCCGCCGCCGAAATGAAACAGCAAATAGAGAAGGACAGTACAGAGGAAAAGAGGCGAGCGCAACTGGAAGCGGAGCAGATTAAAAAGGAGGCCAGAGAGCTGGGCTTGGAAGAAGGCAGGGAGCAGGCGAAGAGAATCATCCTTGAAGCGGAACAGAAGAAAGAGCAGATTATCGAGGAGGCCCGGGAGATGGGCCGGAAGAAGGTAGAGAAGGAGCTTTCTAAAACGTCTGCCGAGGTGAAGCAGAAGGCGCAGTGGGAGGCGGCGGAGATTGTTGCCGCGGCCAAGCAAAGGGCGGAGCAGATTGTTAGAGAGGCCGAGAACATGGCCAAGGCAGAGTCGGACAAGATTATCGCTGAGGTAATGCAAAAGGCGCAAAAGATAATTGAAGAGGCCGAACAGATGGCCAATAAGAACCTGCAGGGACATACTGAGAAGGTAGCGCAACGGTAGAATTGGTAGTATTTGAGCCTGATTAATAATAATGGTTGTTGGAGGATAGAGATGGAATGGCTGCAAATGGTACCGGTGCTTCTGGTCTGCGCTGTGGTTGGCGTCTTGGTGGGAGCACTGCTGAGCCACCTGATTTTGCGATTTCTTAAAAAACAAGAGAGGACTTTCCTCAACGATTTGTTTG
This sequence comes from Dehalococcoidia bacterium, assembly GCA_011191985.1. Lineage (GTDB taxonomy): Bacteria > Chloroflexota > Dehalococcoidia > Dehalococcoidales > W111 > W111. The sequence goes on along the minus strand of DUEU01000056.1, from coordinate 29,884 downwards.
GGCGGTTTTCCCGTGGACGCCCATCACAGCCGGTAAGCGCTGCTATTGCTGAGGCAGAAGCTGTCGTAGCAGCAGCTACTGCCGGGCACGTTGTGGCGGAAGAGGCTGTTGCTGAGGAAACTGTTGCTGTGGGTGCCGTTACGGAAGAAGTGGTCAAAGAGACCGACGATGATGAGCTATATTTTGGCCGGGTAGAGCTTCGTATAACTGAACCAGCTGATTTTCTCCAGGTACTGAAATTACAGACTTTCTTATGCGGGGTGGCCGGGCTGCGGTTAGTATCAGTGGGCGGTTCCGCTGATGGCAAGAGTACGATTGTTGTTCATGCTGAGGATAAATTACCGCTGCCGAGTCTCCTGAGACAGGAACCTATTATTAACAGCGTCGTAAAGGAGGAGGATAGCCTTCAGCTGGTGATGGAAGCAGTATAGACCACCGGGAACTGCCAATCAGACAGGGTAGTACCACCAACGACAATCAACTAAGCACCATTCGTTATGGTGGGTACTGCCCATCTTTTTTGCCTTGAAATTATGGCCAACGCTCTTCGGTATAGTCGCTTTGGTAGGAAATTGGTAAGAAAAGTGCTCTTACTTGATGTTTGGACTTTACCGGGTGTTATAATAGTTGGACGCTTCATTAGCCGATTTGTTATGAAATAGTGATTGATTAAGGGAACTGGCTATTATACAATAGTCTGGGATTCAGAATGGCTGACAAAAAAGGAAGGTCTGCTCGGACAGAGGTACCGCAAGAGGTATTCGCAGAAGCCTTGGGCGAGGACGGGGGCGGTGCCGGGATGTTTCAGAAAGCGGTGGCGACCGCTGAGAAGCTGGGTGAGTTAGCCAGACAGGCGACCGAGGAGTCGGTACGGGTGTCGCGGGAAGCCATTACGCGTGCCGAAGAGGTAAGCAAAAAGGCTAAAGCGGCGGCCGAGGAGGCAGCCCGGGCGTCCCAGCAGGCAGTGAGCCGGGCGGAGGAGATATACCGGTCGACTGAGGAGACTTCGGCAGATTTGAGCCGGGCTTTTGAGCAGGCCATTGGTGAGGCCGAGGCGGCCGGCCGGGCGGCCAGGGAGGTTACTGAGGCATCAAGAAAGACTTTTCGGGAGGCCACAGGCAGGGTTGAAGAAATAATCCGGTCAACCAAAGAGACTGTTGAGGGTCTGGTAAAGACGTATGAGGAGGCCGTGTATAGAGCCGAGGCAACCGCCAAATCAGCCAAAGACGTGGTTGAGGAATCGATAAAGACCTCTCAGGGAGTAGTAGAGCGGTCCGAGCAGATATATCAAGCGGTCCAGGAAGCGGCCCAGGAATCGATAAGGTCATCTAAGGAGGCAGTGGAACGGGCCGGGGAGGTGGGTGAATCGGCCAAAGAGATGGCCAGGAAGTCGGCCAGGGTATCTCAAGAAGCGGTACGCAAGGTTGAGGAAGTAACCAAGTCGGCAGATAGCGCGGCCAAAGCATACGCCAGGAACTTTGAAAAAGCCATACAGAAGGCCGAGGCAGTGAGCAAGTCAACAAGAGAGGCAGCCGAGGCATCGATAAGGGCTTCTGAGGAGGCGATAAAGCGGTCTGAAGAGACAGGCAGGAATGCCAGGGAGACTGCTGAGAAATGGGTGGCCGGGGCCAAAGAGGTTGCCGATATGGCCGCGAAAGCGTCGCAGGAAGCAATCACCAGGGTGGCAGCAGCTGAGCAGTCGTGCCAGGAGGCAGTTGATATGTCGACAGGGGCTTCGGGTGAGGTCGCCAGCCAGGCCGAGGAATCAACCCGGAGCGCCCGACAAAAGGCGGAGGAGTCGATGAGAACTGCCCTGGAGGCGGCGGAGGCATCAAAAGCAGCTTCGGATGAGGCTGCCAGCCGGGCCGAGGCCGCCAGCCGCACGTCCCGGGAGGCAAGCTGGGAAGCAATAAGGGCGGCTAAAGAAGCCGCTGAGTTATCGACAAGGGCTTCGGATGAGGCTACCAGCCGGGCCGAGGAATCAGCCTGGAGCGCCCGACAGAAGGCGGAGGAGTCGATAAGAAATTCCCTGGAGGCGGTGGAGGTGTCAAAAGCAGCCTCGGATGAAGCCGCCAGACGAGCCGAGGTAGCCAGCCAGGAGTCCCGGGAGGCAACCGAGGCATCGGTGAGGCTGTGCCAGGAGACGGCTGAGTTGTCGGTGAAGGCGTCGCAGGAAGCTATCGATAAGGCCTATGAGGTAAGGAAGTCGGCAACAGAGACCGTAGCCGCGTGGACTAAGGCATCTGAGGAAGTGATAAGCAAGGCTGAGGCGGCCAGCCGGGCAGCAAAGGAAGCGGCTGAGATGGCGGCCAGAGCCGCCCAGGAAGCGATTGAGCGAGCTGAGGCGGTGAGCCAGTCCGCCCGGGAGACGGCCGAGGCATCAATAAGGGCCGCCCGGGAAGCTACTGAGGCGTCGAAGAGGGCCGCGCGGGAGGCCGCTGAAGTATCGCGGCGGGTGTTTGAAGAGCTGGTTGGTAGTGCCAGAGAAGCCGGTAAGTCGGTTGAGCCGCCGGCCAGCAAGGTGGCCCCGGAACCGGCCGCTGACAGTCCTGAGGAGATAGCTGAAACTTCTGAAGATACGGCTGAGGTACTGAGCCGGACCTTCGGGAAAGCTATCGGTGATATCGGGACCGATACCAAGACAAAAAAAGGGACGCGGGAGGTTCAGCGGAAAATCGAAACCAGGCTTGAGTCTCTCACTAGGATGTATTCATCCAACCGGTCCAGACAAGAAGAGCCAGATGACGAAGAGGACAAAGACTGAATAGTCTGATATACTATACGGGTTTTCCTGGAACGAAGGGGGTATCTTTATGGTGAATCAGAAGGAGCAGTCCGGAAAAGGTGTCAGACCAGTGGCCGAGCCCCAAAAAACGGACGAGGCTCCCGAAACGGTTGTTGACCCGCTTGCTGAACTGTTAGGCCGTGCCCAACGTGCTTACCTGGACTATATGGAGGCTCAAAAAGAGGTAGCCAAGGCCTATAAGGAACGGGAAAAGCAGGTTGAGGTGTCCTATAAAGAGGCGGAACGGAAGGCCAGCAAAGCCTGCGAGGCAGCCATAGAAAAGGCCGTGAGGGTTCGTGAGCAGGCAGAACTGCAAGCTGATGAGGCATGTAGGAAGGCCAAAGAAAAGGCCATGGAAGTATACCGGCAGAGTATAGAGCAGGCCTTGAAAGCACGTGATGAGGCCATAGAGCTGGCCTGGGAAGTCTCCAAAGAAACTACCGAGAAGGCCTGGCAGATGTTCCAGGGTAATAGCAAAGTCACCGGGGGCAGTTAAAATTATTTCTGGTGCGTTTCAGAATAAGAGCGTACGGGCCAGTTATAATAACGAGGGTATATCCTTAAATGCCTCCTCAATTCCTCTCTGTTCGTACTCGGCCCCGCCTCGCCTTCTCCGCGTAGTCGAGATGTAACCAATAGTCTTCGTGAAATATTCCATGACTTTTCTGGAGTTCAGCAGGTCAGATAATATCACGGTGATATCCAGTGCCCCTTTCCCCCTGGGGTAATCGCCGCTTCGTATGATCGCCTCAGTAGCGACGTTTTTCAGGGACGCCGAGAGCTCGTTTATCATCTCCATGTTCATTTCCTCGGGCGGCGCCGTCAGGAGGTAGAGGGCTCTTTTGGCATCGGTAGGGTTGCACTTGAGGGACAGCTCACCGATGGCTTCATCCATTGCCTGAACCCCCTTCTCGGCCTCGGTGGCCTTGTCCCGGAAGTGGAGCTTGTCTTCGCCGGGGATTCTGATACGGGGCAACCGGGCCCGCCCGTAGCCGATTACGGTCCATCCCGCCAGTGTCTGTATAATATCTCCAGCGTCGAGTACCCTTGACCCGATGAACTTGGCGTTTGTCTCCTCGCCGGCACAGAGTAGGTTATAGAACGGTTCAACGACTTGAGTGTTTATTTTCGCCAGGTTTTTTCTTATTGAGGTGTTTTTCTTAACGAATCTCTGGTTATCAACTAGGAATATGGCATCGGCTACCAGGTAGGCCGATTTGAGGCAGGTGCCTACGTTGTAAATAGACCTTTCCTCGGTCATCTCTTCGTACTTGAAGGGGAGAACAACCAGGTTATAGACCGGTTTGTACATATAGCGTTCTTTTAAATGCTGGGTCATCACCGGCATGGCCCCCGAGCCGGTGCCGCCGGCGCCACCGGCAATCAGCAAGAAGCCATCGGTATCGGCAAACCGTTGTATCGTCCTGATGCCTTCGATAACCTTGTCGGTATCTTCTCTGGCCAGCTCGGCGCCGATCTCATTTATTTTACCGACGCCATGACCACCGGTCTTCTGCCCGCCAATTAAAATGCGGTGATGATAGTCGGGCTTTATATAGGACAGACCGCTTAAATCAGCTATATCGGTGTTAACCGCCAGCACGTCGGCGACGATATCAATACCACGCTGGATGTGTGCCCTTCTATTCAGGCGAGCAAATTGATCGGCAATCCGGCCACCGCATTGCCCGCAACCTATAACCAGTAGTTTCACTTCATGCTCCAATACCAGAGACTGTACTATTCTAGCCACAATTGACGGGCAATGTCAACTCCCCGTATAATGAGCGTGCTTATTACCCAAGGGGAGAGTGCAACTTATGACTGTAACGCGTTTATCTCGAATAGCTGGCATCATTCTGGTTATGCCGATGCTGCTTCTAGCAGCCTGCAGCAATGAAGCGCCAAAGCGTAAATTCTATTCAGAACCGCCCCCGATGGTGATTGACCCCGGCAAGCAGTATACGGCGACCATTGTAACCAAAAAGGGGAATCTGCAACTGGAGCTGTTTGCCAGCGATGTGCCCGTGACGGTGAATAACTTTGTCTTTCTCGCCCGTGATTGTTTCTACGATGGTACCACCTTCCATCGCGTTATCCCCGACTTCATGGCCCAGGGAGGAGACCCTACTGGTACTGGCACGGGTAGTCCCGGTTACCGTTTCGCTGATGAATTCACCAAGCATACCCATGTTACCGGCGCTCTGTCAATGGCCAATTCCGGCCCCAATACCAACGGCTGCCAGTTCTTTATTACCTATACTCCTCAGCACCATCTTGATGGCAAGCACTCGGTATTCGGTCAGCTTATAGAGGGGATGGATGTCCTCAAGAAACTGGAGAACGGGGACACTATAATAACAATACGTATCGAGGAGCACTAGCCGCCAGTACTCATGCCTTGGTGGCGCGTATTACCAGGAGCGGTGTATCCGCCGCCCGTAAGAGCTTGGAGGTAACGCTGCCAAAAAGCCACCGTCCGATACCCGACCTCCCATGGCTTGACACGGCGATAAGGTCGATGGCGTTGGCAACGGCGTAGTCTATAATCTGGTCTGCCGAAGCCCCGAAGCCAATGGCGATTGAGGTGCTCAGCCCACTTTCCTTTAGCGGTTTGGCTATGCTGGAGAGATAGGCTATCGCGGCTGACTTCATGCCCTCTTCGTCCTGTGGTGCCACGTAGGACATACTGCCTTCAAAGCCGGCCCAGGCTACTACCGGCTCTATGATCTGGATCAAGATCAGTTCGGCGCCTAGTGCTCGGGCCAGTGCCTCAGAATGCAAAATTGCCGTCTCGCCCACCCGGGAACCATCCAGCGGCACCAGAATCTTCTTGACCAGCCTCTTCTGCTGGAGGGCCTCGCTGCTGGCCGGTACCCTGATCAGCAATAACGGCCTGTCCGTGGACCGGATAATTTTAGGGGTGATATTGCCCAGCAGTAACGGCCCCTGGCCCGACGAGCCGGTACTGGCCATGGCGATGAGCCCGACGTCAACCTCGGCGGCGCAGCGCGCTATTTCATCGGACGGAATACCCAGCAGGACTTCACTGTTCACGGCTAGCCCTTCTTTGGCCCCGTATTCATTTAGCTCGCGCCTTACCTGGCCGGTAAGATGCTCCAGGTAAGAGCGGTAGAGGTGCTCGATGTCGGTAGCGCTTGACTCAGAAATGGTGACCATGGTAATCTCGGTACCAAGTTTAGCCGCTATCTCTTCCAGGTATGGAAGGACAATCTCCGCAGCACTTGACCCGTCTAACGGGACTAGTACTTTTTTATACATCTTACTTATCCTCTCTATCTGGCTGGTGTAAAAGCATGTGCCTTTAGTCTATCCGGTCCTGCTTACTATTAAAGACATGAATTCTCTGATTGTCAATACCCGAGACCCTAATCGATACTGGACTCTTTACTGTACAGCCGTGCCTTCCACTGCACGCCGGCGCCGAGTATCCGCCGGGCGCCGGCGTAGAGACAGGCCAGAAAAAGGAAGGAGAAACCAAGCGGATGCAGCAGAAATGAGATAAACGGCTCACGGAAATGATTATCTACCAGCCAGCGCATGGCCAGAATCGTCGCTACCTGGAAAATAAGGATGGGGCCCCAACCTGTGGGCACGGTAACGACAAATAACTCGTTCCAGAGCCAGTAGAATGGGGCCAGGAAGAAGATGTAGCCGGCAACCAGCAGTCCAACCAGCGCCAGGGATGACAGTGTCGCCACCGAGTATATCCATTTGACAAATCCTTCCCACATGGCACCTATGTTCCGGTACATGTGACACGAGACCACCGGTGATAGGTCAATGGCGATATGGCGGCCGCCGTGTCTTTTTACCTCAATGCCCAGCCAGACATCCTCCAGTATTCTGGATTTAACTGCCTCGTGTCCGCCGATGCGCCGGTATTCTCCCCTGGGGAAAAGGAGGAATTGACCGATAGCCAGCGACGGCCTCGGTTTCCGGGAGCTTTGCAGCCACCACAGCGGTAACCAGCTAAGGATGACAAAGTAGAGTACCGGAATGGCTATTTTCTGAGGCAGTGAAGCGGCCAGTTGGCGAGGAAATCCAGAGAGCAGTGATGCTCTTTCCTCGAGGGCTAGGCCCATTGTCGTACGCAGCATACTGGCAGTGTGTATCGTGTCAGCATCAATAAAGAGGAACCAGTCGCCGCTTGCCTGCCTGGCCAGCTGATGGCAGGCAAAGGGCTTACCCGCCCAGCCGGCGGGAAGAGGCTCACCTTCGACCAGCCGGATGCGCTTGTCCTTGGCGGCTATCCCGGCCACAACGCTCCTGGTGTTGTCTGAAGAACTATCGTCCAGCACCAGGATCTCAAAGTTGGGGTAGTCCTGTCTCCGCAGGGATTCCAGGCAGGCCCCTATGTTTGTCTCCTCATCCCGGGCCGGGATAAGGATAGAGACGAAGGGGACTGTGCCTGGTATCTGGCTGTCACGGGGCTTCTTGAGACTTCTCAGATTGAGGACAAGATTAAGGGCAAAACCAATTAGGGCTACGGCTACTATTACTTGGTATAACATAATCCTGACTCTGTCATCGCCGAGCTAGATTACCCTCCTTCTGGATTGTAACCAGGCGATAACTCTTACCTTGGGTCGGGGAATCGTCTTCAGTTCATTAAAGTGCTTTATCACCAGCAGCATGAGCACGCCCATCATGAAGAGCGAATACCAGAAGTCCATACCAGTAACCGCCAGATAAGCCAGCGAGCCGACCGGGCCGAGCATCACTATCCAGGCATTGTTTTCTATGAAGAAAAAGCCAAGCAACATGAAGGCGGCAAATGTAAAAAGCACCTCGTGTTGCGGCAGTGCCATAAGGACGCCAAAGGTAACCGCTATTGCCTTGCCGCCTCTTAGCCTGAGCAGAGGAGAAAAAGAATGGCCGGCTATGGCACAAATACCCACCAGCATAGCCAGCGGTTCGGCCAGCCCGAAGAAGGCATGAGCCAGAAATACCAGGGGCATTCCCTTGGCAATATCCAGTACCAGGGCTAGGAAGCCTGACTTACGACCTCCGGCCCGGAACACGTTAGCGGCCCCCGGGTTACCGTCGGCGTAGTCCCTTATATCCTTGCCCAAAAACCACCGCCCCACCCACAGCGAAAACGGGCAGGCACCAAGCCAGAAAGCGGCCAGCGCCAGTAAAACCACCATAAAATGACGGCAACCTCCGCTATCGTGAAGTGTACCTAGCATTTCTAGGTATTCGCCATAATTTATACCATAGCCCTATATCCAGTCAAGGCAGTCAATATTTAAATAAATAAAGATATACCGTCCTATATGGCTCACAGTGCTTCTTAGGACACTTCAGCAGTGGAGGATTTGCCTTAGGTAATTCGGACTGCAAGAGCATCTATTAGCCAGCACCACATGGGAATCACGGATGCTGTCGGTACCTTGATGGCGAGAGGGTAGTGATTAGGAGGGTCAATAATGGCGCGGTGATATTAGCCCATGTCACCCGTCGCTATGGGAGGGCGAGCCCTTCTTGAGCAGGGTGTCGAAAGCTTCAAACCACTTGAGCTTAACGTCCTCGGACCAGGCGGGATCAAAGGTGGGGAACTTTGTTAGTACCATTTCGTACCAGGTTGCCGGTACCGGCATGGCGCTTTCCGACTGTTGGGCTATCGAATTCCCTTTTGTCCCGGGGATGGCCCTGGCGGTGGTTTTCTTTCTGCCCGTGCTGGCCCGTATTGTTTTGGTCTTTTTCATTATGAAGGGGGATAGGGGAACGCCGGCATCGTTTTCCAGGCTGATAAAGAACTTGATACACTTGCGGGCGACATCGCCGGTTACCTGGTAGTTATTATAAAAGGCCTCCTCAAGCTGGGAGTAGGTGGCTCCCCGTGGGTCAAATGACCTTTCCGACAGGAAGTCGAAGGCAGTATGGCCTATCTGTTTTAAAATCTCTGATCTCTGGGCACCCTTGGCTGATACCAGCTGTCTCATGCGGGTGGTTGGGATGCCCGTACTGTCCACAAGGCCTAGAAAGCGCAGCGCTGTCATCAGTTGAGTTCCAGAACTCCCGGAATATCTGTCCCCCCAGTAACTGCGGTCGATCCGGTCCGGTATGCCCGTCTCCAGTCCGTCAATGAAATTGCGGAATGTCCGGTATGAGACATATGGCGGCAATGTCTTTTTGTCCCTGACATCAACCAATATAGCACCTCGACTTGAGTGCCATTATACTGTAGGGAAACCAGAATTTCAAGGGCCTTTCACCCCCAATTTTAAAACACAGGACTGGGATAGTACCAGATTAACTTGTGTCAGGAGATTATGGAATTAAGGGGGATAAGAGAGGACAATAATTGACGCATGCTTTTGGTACGGAATAAAATTCGAGAAATCTGGTCAAAAAAGGAGGAAAATCATGGGAACGGCTGTAGAGTATCAGAAGGTAATGACGGAAATTGTCTTCATCAACCTGCCTGGGCCAGATGAGCCCACCCCGGGGATGACTGGGGGAGAGCTACTGCACGGCTTCCTGGCGGATCTGTACCGGTCGCAGGACAGTCATATGAAGGCCCAGCTCAATGCCCTGTGCGGCAAGTGGAATATTCACTACCGCGAAAACGGAAAGTATTAATCGGTCTTCAGACAGGGAGAAATAAATGAAAAGAAACAGAATTTCGGCTATTGATGTCGGAGCCACCAAGGTATGCACAATTATGGCCGATACCAATGGTACGGGGGCTCTCCGGATACTAGGGGTTGGCGTTGCCGAGTCTCAGGGGATAGAAAAAAACGCCATGGCAAATACCCGGAATGCGGCGGCGGCAATCTCAAAATCGATAAGCAAGGCGGAAAAGATGGCCGGCTACCGCTGTAAATCGGCTTATGTTGGTATTTCCGACCCGGAGATGAGTTCACTGAACAACCATGGGGTCATCTCCATCTCCCGTGAGGACCAGATGGTGCATATCGCTGATAGGAAACGGGCCCTTGAAGTTGCCCAGAGCGTCGAGGTACCGTCTGACCAGGAACTGCTCCATCTTATACCGCGCTCTTTCACCCTCGATGAGCAGGATAATATCAAGGATCCGGTGGGGATGACGGGCTTTCGCCTGGGGGTTGAGACACACATTGTTACCACGGCGGCAACCTCAGTTCAGAACCTGACCAGGTGTATCCGGCACCTCGGTATCGGTATTGATGGTCTAGTTCTCGGGTCTCTGTCCAGCGCCGAAGCGGTGCTCACCGAGGACGAGAGACAGGATGGTGTTGCTGTGGCTGACATCGGCGGCGCCGTCACCGATATTGCCGTTTTCAAGGGTGGCAGTGTTTGTCACACGTCGACTCTGCCCGTGGGCGGCTACCACATTACCAATGATATTGCGGTTGGCCTGAGTATTCCCTTTGGTGTGGCTGAGGAAATGAAAAGAAAGCATGGTAGCGCTCTGCTGCCAGGAGAAACGGACGATGGCGACCTCACCTTAACAGGAGGTGGCTATGCTATCCTCTACCGCGATTTGTGCGAGATTATTAACGCCCGTGTTGAGGAGTTGTTGCGTCTTATCCTGTTTCGGATACCGCGCACCGACTCTAGCTATGGTGTCTCCTCGGGGCTGGTGCTCACCGGTGGTTGCAGTAACCTTGCTGGCATAGCTGATCTGGGGCGTAGAGTCACTGGCCTGCCGGTAAGGGTCGGTACGCCGATTGTACCGGATGGGCACGATAGCAGCCTGCGCTGGCCGGAATATGCTACCAGCTTCGGTCTGGTGTGCTGGAAAATAAGGAACCAGAACGTGCCGGACCTGAGGGGCCAGCGAGAGGGCTGGCGTATTTTACCTCCCCGGTTACTGAGCTACTTCAGCAGCCGGAATTAGAAGCGTCTGAGCAGTCCAAAATAAGGAGATGAGAAATGGCAAGAGCAAGTTACGTACCCAGTCCGGCTAAGATTAAGGTCGTTGGCCTTGGTGGCGCCGGCTGTAATGCCATTACCCGGATGGTTCGAGAGCAAATACAGGGCGTGGAATTCATCGCCATGAATACTGATGCCCAGCATCTGGCAGTTACTGAGGCCGAAGTCCGGCTCCAGATTGGTAATAAGCTTACCCGGGGATTGGGTGCTGGCGGTGACCAACACATGGGACAGAAGTCGGCTGAGGAGAACCGCGACGAAATCAGGCAACTCGTTGCCGGGGCCGATATGGTATTTATTGCCGCCGGTATGGGTGGTGGCACCGGCACCGGGTCGTTACCCGTGGTGGCGGAAATCGCCAAGCAGAGTGGGGCCCTCACCATCGCGGTGGCCACCAAGCCGTTCTTGTTTGAGGGTGTCCACCGCTGCCAGGTTGCCGAGGAAGGTATTGCCGGCACCATTGATAAGGTGGACACGATGGTCATCATCCCCAATGACCGCCTGTTTGCTTTGTGCGACCAGAAGACCGGGGTTGACGGCGCCTTTAAACTGGCCGACGAAGTCCTCTGTCACGGAGTTCAAGCTATTGCCGAGGTCATCACGGTTCCCGGGCTGATTAACCTTGATTTTGCCGATGTGAAGGCGGTGATGTCGGATGCCGGCCCGTCATGGATGTCTATCGGCCGCGGTGCCGGGCCGAACCGGGCCATTGAGGCGGCTCAGGCAGCGCTGGACAGCCCGCTTCTGGATGTATCGGTCCGGGGGGCCAAAGGGGTGCTGTTCAACATTTCTGGCGGCGATGGCCTTAGTCTGCTCGAGGTCAACCGGGCAGCCGACGTTATCCGGCAGGCTGTTGACCCGGACGCTAATATCATCTTCGGCGTCACGCTTAATACCAACCTGAATGGCGAGGTCAGGCTGACGCTAATTGCTACCGGCTTTGCCGATAAGGAGACATTAATCGGTGCCGGGCGGGAGAAAGAAATCACCCGCGTACTTAAGAACCTTAAGACTGAGGAAGAGTTGGCTGTCCCAGCTTTCCTGAGGCAGCGAAGGGTACTGTCCGGCGGACATTAGCCGGTTAAATATTAACCATAACCAGGTTATTATTGGTGAGCTAGTTACCGCCCTCTGTCTTTTTAGTAGCTCGCTTTGCCGGTGCAGCGCTCACAATAGGGCAGGGGGCGGCTCATTATTGAGGTTACCCCACGTGACCACAGTTACCGGTTGAGATAAAAACATTCCCCGGCCGGTTGTTTTACCTAAATACGCCCATTAATTATTTCCCCCGAATATCGTGCCTGCAAAATGCCGTCGCTATCTTTTTAATGGCTTCATGGCGACTGCTATTGACAAAACTGGCCAAATAAATATACATTACTGTAAATAAATACCTTGCTATAATTAAGTAATGGGGGGTAACCATGACAGTAAAAATTGTTACCGATAGCACTGCCGACCTGCCGGCTTCCGTGATTGAAGAGTTAGGCATAAACGTGGTACCGCTATACGTACGTTTCGGGGAAAAAATATATCGTGACCAGGTCGATATCAGCCATGATGAGTTTTACCAGAAGTTGCAGCATGGCCCTGTCCATCCCAACACTACTCAGCCAACCCCTCAGGATTTTACCGAGGTTTACCAGAGATTGGCCGGGGAGGCGGACGGGATTGTTTCCGTTCATATATCAAGCAAACTGAGTGGCACCTTCAACTCGGCGGCACAGGGTAAAGCGAGTGTTGAGACAAAGTGTCCTGTCGAGGTGATTGACTCACAGGTGACCACAATGGGTCTGGGAATGCTGGCAATACTGGCTGCTGAAGCGGCCCGGGACGGTAAGAGTCTATCCGAGGTAGTGGCGGTAATCAATGATGCTATCCCGAACATCCACATACTCTTTTTCGTTGATACGCTGAAATATCTGCAGCTTGGGGGGCGGATTGGCAAGGCCAGCGCGCTGCTGGGCTCGATATTGAATGTAAAGCCGATGCTGGCGCTGAAGGACGGTGAGCTACTACCGGCGGGTAACGTCCGTACCCGTTCTAAAGGGGCCCGGCGGCTGGCTGAATTTGTCAGCAGTGCCACCAATATTGAGGACATAGCTGTCATATACAGCACGACACCCGACGAAGCGCGAGCACTGGTTGAGAGCCTTGACCCGATTTTTTCGAAAGAAAAAATCACGGTTGCCCGGTTAGGACCGGTGGTTGGCGTGCATGCGGGGCCGGGTACGCTGGCGGTTATACTCAGGGGGAATATGCCGGCCTCAAACGAGCCGGTGGCTCATTGAGCGGCTCGTATTGTGCGGTATCAGTCCTGGCGGCGCGGTTTAAAATAATGCCACCACGGCCGCTGCGGTTTCAGGGTTTTTTCTGCCTGCCTCAGGGCGAGCATTCTCTCTTCCCAGACGGCGGTTTCATCGGCGACTAGGTTCAACAGGGCAACCAGTGCGGCGTGGCTGCCAACACTGCCGAGTTGAACAATAGCCCGAATCCGGAGTTCCCTTGAGATTTCCTTGTCGCTGGCGATGGAAATCAGCTTCTGTAGTTGGTCAGTATCTTCCACCATTTCCCCTCCTCTGATGGTCACGTTAACGGGGGCAGCCACTTGGGCGGAATGGGCAGGTTCTCGCTGGTAGTCAGCCAGAAGTACTCGTCAATGTACCGGGCCAGTGATTTCTGACAACCATAGGTGGTATAGCCGAGCTTGTCGGAAAGGAATTCCTCCGGTGAGCCGGGAAGCCCTAGGTCTTTGAAGTCCGCGACAACTTCTTGGACGTTCTCCTGGGTCAGCTTCAGCCACTTGATAAAGTCCTCGGAGCCCCCGAAGAGACCGAAATAGCTTGACGTGCTCAAATTGAGGGGGACAAACAGAGAGTCGTTGAGAACATGGCTGATTTTGCTAATGCCGGTTACCCAGAAACCGTGAATTTCACTAAAACTATCATATATTTGCCTTACGTTGTTAAGCAGGTCCTCGTTGGTAAGATCACAATCGTGCAGGTGTATATCCTGAAGGGCAGATATAGACGGGTGCAAATCGACTATTTGCGTGAGCAGGTTGTCCTTGCCCCGTACCGCCGGCAGGCGCAGGCCGACACTGCTGATAAAGCCAAAGATGACCTTCGACTCGAACTCCTCATAGGGGATATCCCATGGCGTCTGGCGAAGTTTGTTGGTGAACTCAGTATCACGGAAGAGTTTTATGTATTTTCTATCGCCGCCTGATTTGTAATAATAAAGAAGGGCTGCCCACGAAAGGTCTACAAATTTCACGATAACTCCTGTCGCTGGTCTTGCCGTACTTTGTCGAGTGTCACGGAACTGTGAAGGTGTCACAAAGTCCTTGATATAGTACTATAATAAGGCCGGCATAATCAATAGCCGGCTTCCAATTTAGTCCTCGTTACGCGGTTTTATTGGTTTTCTCCCTGGTAGACCCCCTGATAGCCCTCTGTTTCCTGTGTTAATCTAAGAAAAACAAGCTGTACAATCCTGGCATTCCGCTGCAGGCGAATTCCCTGGGGATTATATACTACCATGAGTGACTGGGAGCGGCCGGAGTAGCCCGCATCCCATACCCCCATTTCAATAGTAATACCAGAACGGATCAGGCTTGACCTGGGTCTGCCTAACGCCATTATGTCCCGGGGCAGATTTACAATCTCGTTATAGGTAACAACATAGGCACCGGGTATGAGGTCGATAAAACCCAGGCCGTCGAACACCAGCGGGGCTAGGTCGGCTACCCGTCTCTGTTCATCACTGGTCGTTATCCTACCGGGTGATTGAAGCAGGGCCACCTCGCGCAGGGTGAGGTCAATGCCGTTGGGTTGCATCTGCTCGCCTAGATTCACGTGGCCTTCTACCAGCGGTGGTTGTTGCTCAAGTAAGCGGTAGATGTCCTGCCGGGATAGAATAAAGGTCATTTTCACCGCCTCATAATAGGTTGAATTATGGGAATAGGGGAGTGCTGTGTGATATTAATGATATTAACATGGTACGTTATCATTTTGCCAGAATATTTAGCAAAAAACCAGGCTAATTTTTAGCCGAAAAGGCATTGACAGGATAGCTGGCCTGTGATAATATTAGCATAGCGTTTATTTAACGCTATTTTGAGCTTATGACATATTCAACCACGGGTCTGAAAAAGAAGAGGCTTCGTCCCCAGTCAGCTATATTGACCCTCTACGGTGACTATGTCCTTGACCGTAGCGGAGAAATCGGGATTGGGAGCCTGATAACGTTGCTGACCAACTTTGGTCTATCCGAACATGCTATAAGGTCGGCCGTATCAAGAATGAGCCGTTCCGGCTTTTTAACGGTGAGGCGGGACGGTAGAAAGAGCTATTATTCGCTGACGGGAGAAATCCGAAATCAACTTACTGAAGGGGCGCAACGCATCTTCCATCAAAAGACCGGCCATTGGGATGGCACCTGGAACGTTGTTACTTACTCCGTTCCGGAGCACAGGCGACAGGCTAGAGACAGGTTGCGCCGTGAGTTAGGCTGGATGGGATACGGTGCCCTGGGTGAGGCCGCTTGGATTTCGCCCTATGACCTAACCAGAGAGGTCGAGGCTCTGGTGCAAAAAATTGGTATCGGGGAGCACGTCCAGATTTTCGATGCTCAGCATAAAGGACACACCGACCCTAAAGTCATTGTGTCCCGCTGCTGGGACCTGGCCACTATACATGGCAAGTATGCTGATTTCCTGACCAGATACCGCCCTCTGCTCGAAGAGCATGTGACACGTCTTAAGGCCAGCTCGGTTATCGAACCAAGTCAGTGTTTTGTCGAGCGATTCGAACTGATTCATGAATATCGTAAGCTTTCTTTCTTTGATCCTGACTTGCCAGCAGCGTTGCTACCGGAGGATTGGTTGCGCCCCCAGGCGGCAGCCCTATTCCATCAATACCATGACCTGCTGGCTGACAAGGCTAATAAATATTTTGATTCAGTATATAAAGAATACCAGGCATCAGTATTGGCCAAGCCGATGGAATGACCAACTTAGTGGCTATCTCGAGAAAGGAGGCAAAGGTGATATTTGCCGGAATAGACGTAGGTGGCAAGAATGTGCATGCCGTAATCACCAGGAACGGTGATATACTGGCCAGGGCAGAGGCACCGTCAGGCATAAACAAGCGTGAGGCAGCCGAACAAGTTTATGATGAAGCGCTGAAGGAGGCTGGCATCAAGCGGGAGGATGTTACCCGGGTGGTGGCTACCGGCAGCTCCGGCCAGTTGCTTAAATTTGCCGACGGTTACGTGCCCGATGCTGCCGCTGATGCCAGAGGGGTGATTAAGCTCGTTCCCTCGGCGAGAACCGTTATTGATGTCGGTGGTGAAGAGGGGCGGGCTATAAAAATCAGCCCGGAGGGAAAGGTCCTGGATTTCGCCATCAACGAGCGATGCGCTGCCGGCACCGGCACCTTTGTTGATGCCATGGCCCGCGCGCTGGAAGTGCCGGTTGAGGAAATGGCCAGGATATCGCTCACCGCCACGAAGTCCATTCCCATGAACGCCCAGTGTGCCGTATTTGGCGAGTCAGAGGTAGTCTCACTGATTCACCAGAAGACAACCAAGCAGGATATTGCCCGGGCGGTACATGATGCCATCGCCGGCCGGGTCGGTTCGGTAGCCCGCATCGTGGGACTGGAGAGCGACGTGGTCATGATTGGTGGCGTGGCCAAGAACGTTGGTTTTGTGGATTCTCTGAAACGGGATATCGGTATGGATGTCACGGTACCCGCCGACCCGGAATACGTCAGTGCCCTGGGTGCCGCGGTGGCCGCAACGGCCGGCGTCACCGACGAGAAGGTGGAAGCCAAGGTCGTTGAAAAAGAAGATATTGAAGAAGGCAAGTAAGTTAACCAGGCATGAATTCTGATAAGGAGGCAAGGTTAATGGTCGAGGCCCAAAAAGTAGAATTCTGGAGATGGCCGGAGACATCGTGGGTGAATCCTGATGTTGACTGGAAGAGTGGCCATTTTGTTACCGCTGGCGTTGATATTGGTTCGGTTAGCTCGCAGACAGTGGTCATGGTTGACGGCCAGCTTTATGCATACAGCAATACGCGTACCGGTTCTGATAGCCCAGAAAGTGCCCGTAAGGCAATGGCTATGGCCCTGGAAAATAGCGACCTGCCCGAGGAACGCGTTGACTACTGTATCGGTACCGGCTATGGAAGGGTCAACGTACCCATGGCCCAGCAGACCGTAACCGAGATCGCCTGCCATGCCCGCGGGGCCAATTTCATGTATGGCCCGGAGATAAGGACGGTGATGGATATGGGTGGTCAGGACTGCAAGGCCATCCGTACTGATGACCGTGGTAAGGTATTGAAGTTCATGATGAACGATAAGTGTGCCGCCGGTACCGGCCGGGGCATGGAGGTATTTGCCGACCTCATTGGCGTCCCCGTCTGGGAGATTGGGGAACGCTCCTTCCAGGTGGACCAAGAGCCCCCGATGATTAGCAGCACCTGTGTTGTCTTCGCCAAGACCGAGGTTGTCGGCCTGCTGCAGGCAGGAACGCCGGAAAATGATATCATGGCGGCCTACTGCTCGGCCATGGCCCATCGTATAACCGAACTGCTTAACCGCCTTGGTGTGGAAGAGAAATTTGCCATTACCGGCGGTATTGCCAAGAACGTGGGGGTAGTGAAGAGGCTGGAGAAAGAGCTGGGCGTTAAGACGGCCGAACTGGGCTGGTATGACCCCAAGATGCGCGATAATGGTCTACCCTTTGACACTCAGATCGCCGGAGCCATCGGAGCTGCCCTGTTCTCCCAGGCTATGTTGGAGAGAGGTAGAGTCAAGAGCGCCAGAAAGGTATAAAAGACATGATTGCTAATTATGGCTTCAAAGACGGCTCGGGTGATTGGTTCCTGACCATTGATACCGACAAGTGCGATGGCTGTGGCCAGTGTGTAGCAGTCTGCCCGGCAAACGCTCTTGAGGTGGGCGAGGACGAGTATGATCCCTTCCGGGAGGAGCCGGTGGCCAGGGTGAAGCATGAAGAGCGCAAGAAGCTCAGGTATACCTGTGCTCCCTGCCATCCAGGGTACGGGGAAGAGCCCCCGCCGTGTGTCGCCGCCTGTGTGCCGGGGGCCATTTCCCACTCAGAAGGCTGGAGACTGCTCTACGGGCGTTAACGCCTGGCTCGGCTTGCCCCAGGTAGTAATTTTCACTGGCCTGCCGTAACCGGGATAGTCTGGCGCTTATATGGCCCTCTGTAGGTACGGTAACGGCCGCTGGTTGTTTTATGATGATAACCCTGAAAATAGATGAAGTCGAAGTTAGTGTGCCTGAAGGTACCACCATACTGGATGCCGCCCAGCAGGCGGATATCTACATCCCTCATCTTTGCTCCCATCCCGACCTGCCGCCGGTGGACCAGTTGCCACCGGCTGAAGTGGTCTACCGCAATGGTAAACCCGTTGAGAACAAGAAACCCGAACTCATGTACCAAGGCTGTCAGCTCTGTGTGGTGCAGATTGAGGGGAGAGATGGTCTTCAGCGTGCCTGCTCTACTACGGTAACTGAGGGTATGGTGGTCCATACCGATACCCTCGAAATCAAACAATATCGCCAGGAAAGGCTGATGCTCATTCTGGCCAGGCACCCTCATGCCTGCTTGACCTGTGCCCAAAAAGAAGGCTGTGCCCGATTTCCCTGCTCCTTGAACATACCGGAAAAGGAAAGGTGCTGTCCGCAGTTTGGCAAATGTGAGTGCCAGAGGGTGGCCGAGTACCTGGGTGTGCCACCGCAGACACCGAGATACGTCTTTGAAGATATCCCCGTTGAAGACGAGCCGCTGTTCGAAAGGAACTATAACCTCTGTATCGGCTGTACCCGCTGTATCCGGGTCTGTCGAGAGGTGCGGGGAATTGGTGCCGTTGACTTTGTCTTTGATGAGGAGGGCAGGGTGGTGGTGGGTAGTGTCGGTCCCGATTTACGCGAGTCGGCCTGTCGTTTCTGTACGGCCTGTGTTGAGGTCTGCCCCACCGGTGCCCTGGCAGACAAGGAACCATTCGAGGCAGTGCCCTGCCAGTCGGCCTGCCCCGCCGGAATAGACGCGCCCCGCTATGTTCGTCTGATAAAAGAAGGCCGGTTTGGCGAGGCAGTTGCCGTAATCCGGGAAAAGGCCCCGTTTCCAGCTGTCCTGGGATATGTTTGCCTCCACTTCTGCGAGGACAAGTGCCGGCGTGGCGAGGTGAACGAAGCGATAGCGATAAGGGCACTTAAACGCTTCGCTGCCGAGCGTGATAGCGGGCTCTGGAAGAACAGGGTAAAGGCGGCCCCGCCTACCGGCAAGCGGGTGGCTATCGTCGGCTCAGGCCCGGCCGGCTTGACGGCGGCGTACTATCTAGCCAGACTCGGTCACTGTGCGGTTGTTTTTGAAGCACTACCGGTAGCTGGTGGTATGATGAGGGTTGGCATCCCGGAATACCGTCTAAGTAGGGAAGTGCTGGGCGGGGAGATAGAAGAGATAAAGAGTGCCGGTGTCGAGGTCAGGACAAATACCAGGGTTGAATCGGTAGACAAGATCCTGGAAGAAGGTTATGACGCCGTTCTGGTAGCCGTGGGGGCCCATATGGGGCAGAAGTTGCCTATTCCCGGGGCTGACCTTAACGGCGTGCTGGTAAATATCCCCTTCCTGAGAGATGTGAGCCTGGGCAAGGAGGTCAGGGTTGGCAAGCGGGTGGTAGTGCTTGGCGGCGGTAACGTTGCCTTTGATTGCGCCCGGACAGCACTGAGGTTGGGGGCTAGCGATGTCCATATTGCCTGCCTTGAGGCAGGAGATTGCATGCTGGCCATACCGGAAGAAGTTGGTTGTGGTGCCCAGGAAGGTATTAAAATTCATAACTCACAGACTTTTAGCCGGATTACGGGCGATAACGGGCAGGTGAGCGGCGTTGAATGCCTTGATGTGAAGAATTTTGAGTTCGATAGAGAGGGCGGTCTTCATGTTGATCCTGTTACCGGCTCAGAGCATATCCTGCCTGCGGATACCGTCATCTTTGCCACAGGTCAGCTGCCAGAACTCGGTCTGATTGCTGGAGTCGATGGCATTAAGACCAGTCGCCAGCACACCATAGAGGTTGACATAAATACACTGGCTACTAGTAAGGCAGGTGTCTTCGCCGCCGGTGATGCGGTAACCGGGGCGGCCTCGATTGTTGAAGCGATTGCCGCCGGGCGTCAGGCGGCTGGTTCCATTGACAGATACCTCGGCGGCAGTGGCGAAATAGACGAGAAACTGGTTGATACTGAGGCCACCAGCCATTACCTCGGGCGGGAAGAGGGCTTCGCCGACAGGCTTCGTGTTCCCGTGCTGTGCTTACCTGCAGGGGAGCGGCTCGGCAGCTTTGCTGAGGTGGAGCTGGGCTTTGGTGAACCTGAAGCTATCCGGGAAGCCGAGCGCTGCCTCAACTGCGACCTCAGGCTCATTTTCAACAAGCCCGTATTTGCACCCAAGCTAGAACTGTGGCGTGAGTTCAACCTGGAAAACGTAGGCCAGGTTCCGGAGGCTGAGGGGGTCTACCAGCTGCTGGACGAAGAAAAGAACATCATTTACATAAAAGGGACCATGAACCTGCATCGTGAGCTGGACGAGCAGCTGGAGGTCAACGAGAAGGCACGTTTCTTCATGTATGACGAAGAGCCCATGTATACCAAGCGGGAGAGCGAGCTATTGCAGCAATATATGGCCCAGCACGGCGACATGCCCGAGGGCAACCGCGAGCTGGACGACCTGTTTTAAATTTGCACCGGAAAATTATTTTTTATATAATAATAGTGTTATAGCTGCGTGGTGTGCCTCATACCGCAGAAGTTATACCGTCCAAAGGCGGAACTGGTTTTATGCTGGTTCTGCCTTCCTGTTTCTGGGGAAAATGAAAATTGTAGCGAAGCGGTAGGGGCCCCCGAAAGCACGCTTAACATTACATAAGACTTATTGTGCGAAATATATTTATGCGGTAGCGGGTGTGGTTTACATAAATTATTAACTAACTTCATTGCAAATGTTATTCCTTACGAATTAACCCTGCTTTCCTTTGTGCTTTTTCAATAGCGCTCTTCAACTCGCTCACTCCTACTGAGCAAATCTCAATACCAACTACATTATCAGGATTATAAGTAATATGAGGGTTATCGAAATACATAAGCCCTTTTTCCTCCCTGCATAATAAGTTAGACCTGTAGACCATTTCTTTAATAAACTCTTTTAGCTTATTCTTTGGGGGTGGTTCATATTCATGGGTTATCGTCAACCCAGAGACCGTATAAACCTTTATTAATATTTTAGCTACAATATCTTGGCCTTTTTTCATCTTGAATCCCCCAAAATTTCCCTTCGCGTAACTATTATACCACAATAACGTGATATTTTATGTCAATTACTTCCCACCCGGCCCGCCCAGTTCGGTCTTGCCTTTGATACTTTAATAAGATACATGTAAGTTATGTCAAGGGGGGTTAAGGGGGGCGTTAGCCCCCCTACCTCATCCTCCCCCTCCCTTGTTAAGGGAGGGGGATAAAGGGGGTAGGTTTCCTTAATTAATAAAACTTGCTGTTAGTTAAGGTCAGGAAACGGAAAGAAAAGTGACGTTATTATGCCTGTATATGGGTAAAACCATTCACGATATATTTAAGGGGCCTTATTTCGGCTCTCAGGGCCTGTTTTTAGAGGCGGTAAACCGGGTCAAAACTGGTGAAGATGCCGGCCCCGGCGGATGGTATAAAAAATAATTTTTGGGGGGTTATGTTAACTGGCCGGGCTTTCCCCGTTTTCGGCCAAAATTCGGCCGGCGGTCTCCAGCAGTTTGGCAAAGCCCCACCGCTTTTCCGCGGAGATCAGCACCGTATTTTCATCGGCGGGCGGGCTCTGTTGCCAGAGATAATCTATGGCGGACGTCTCGTCCCAGATCCGGCCGGCCGGCAGCAACTGGTCTATCTTGTTGAGCGCCGTAATCCGGGGCTTATCGGCGATTTCCAGGTCGGCCAGGATGCTCTCCACCGTCTGGCACTGCTCCGCGGCGTGGGGGGCGGTTAAGTCAACCACATGAACCAGGATGCTGGCTTCGGCCAGTTCTTCCAGGGTTGCCCGGAAGGCGGTGACCAGGGTGGGCGGCAACTTGCGGATGAAGCCGACAGTATCCGTAACCAGGGCGGGACGGTTACCGGGGAGGGACAGGCGTCGGGTGGTGGGGTCAAGGGTGGCAAATAGCTTGTCGACGACGACCACACTGGCCCGGGTCAGTGAGTTGAGGAGGGTGCTTTTACCAGCGTTGGTATAGCCGACCAGGGCGATTATGGGGATACCGCTTTTACGGCGCTGCTGGCGGTAGAGGTTGCGGTGTTTCCGTACCTGCTCGAGTTGCGACTTCAGGCGGTTGATTTTCTGGCGGATAAGCCGCCGGTCCGTCTCGATTTGTGCCTCGCCCGGCCCCCGGGTGCCGATGCCACCGCCGAGTCTTTCCAGATGGCTCCACTGTCCGGCCAGGCGCGGCAGGAGGTACTGGTGCTGGGCCAGCTCTACCTGTAGCTGGCCTTCATGGGTACGGGCACGCCGGGCGAAAATATCCAGTATTAAGGCAGCCCGATCAATTATCTTTATCTGCAGCGTTTCTTCCAAATTGCGCTGCTGGAGGGGTGAAAGCTCGTCATCAAAGATGGCCACGTTGAAATCGGCACTGCTTTTTAGCGTGTTCAGTTCGCTTAGCTTGCCGGTGCCGATGTAGTGAGTTTTAGAAGCCACCGGTAATCGCTGAACAATCTTGCCCACTACCTTAGCCCCGGCGGTGTGAGCTAGCTGGGCCAGCTCGTCCAAGGTGACCTCAACATCCCAGCCATCCCGGTTGTCTTTTCTGGCAACGGCTACCAGAATCGCCCGCTCCGGTGCTTGGGTAACGACAATGGTCTGCTGAGTGGATCGCTTCATAATTTATGTCAAGTTATTTTGATGTTGGACCCTCTTTTTCCCTTACGCCAGTCGGCCAGTCGGGAAAGGCCCTTTACCAGTGCTGCGTCCGGTATAGTCAGCGATAGCCTTATGTAACCTTCGCCGTTCCGGCCGTAGCCGGTACCCGGAGTGACCACGACGCCGACTGTTTCCAGCAGCTCGGTGGCGAAGTTAACGGATGTATAGCCTTCCGGCACTCTGGCCCAGATGTAAAGCGATGCCTTTGGCGGCTGGGCTTCGACGCCGATGCTTTGCAGGACATCAATAATCAGGTCGCGGCGCCGCTGGTAGATCCGGTTATGTTCCTCTACGCAGTCGTCGGGGCCATTAAGCGCCTCAATGGCTGCGTACTGGATTGCCTGAGGTATACCCGAGTCCATGTTTGATTTTAGCCGGCGCAGGGCATCGATTACCTCAGCGTTGCCCACCGCCATTCCGATGCGCCAGCCGGTCATGTTGTAGCTCTTGGAGAGAGAATGGAACTCGATACCGACCTCCCGGGCGCCTTCGGTCTCCATGAAGCTGGGCGGTCGGTAGCCATCGTAGGCAACCTCTGAGTATGGCCCGTCATGGCAGACAACGATTTCGTGCTGCCGGGCGAATTCGACCACCTGCTTAAAGAAAGCGAGGTCGGCGACCGCCGCGGTGGGATTATTGGGATAATTAAGCCACAGGAGTTTGGCCTTTTTAGCGATGTGTTGTGGTATTGTCCCCAGGTTGGGCAGGAATTTGTTCTTCTCAATGAGCGGCATATGATAGAGCCGGCCGCCGGCCAGCATAGCGCATACCGAGTATACCGGATAAGCCGGGTCAGGCACCAGGGCAGTATCTCCCGGGTCGATGAGACACAGGGCAATGTGGGCCACGCCTTCCTTCGAGCCAATGAGAGGCAGTACCTCGCTGTCCGGGTCAAGGGATACACCGAAGCGGCGCTGGTACCAGCCGGCCATCGCCCGGCGCAGTTCGGGTAGGCCCTCGCTCTCGGGGTAGCGGTGATTGGCCGGGTCCTGGGCCGCCTGGCACAGTCGCTCGATAACATGGGCGGGGGTGGGTATATCGGGGTCCCCTATGCCAAAACTGATTACCTCCTCCCCTCTAGCCTTCTTCTCGGCAATCTTCTTACTTATCTCAACGAAAAGATAAGGGGGTAGCTTTTCAACGCGTCGCGATAGTCGCATATGTCACACCTCTGTCGGCCATTCTCCGGTAAATACTGTTTCGGCGGGGCCGCTGAGCAAGACCTCCCCCGCCCCGTCCCACTCCACGTTCAACGTGCCGCCGGGTAGTTTTATGTCGGCGCTACGGTCAATAAGTCCGTGAAGCCGGGCAATGACGGCGATAGCCGCGGCCCCGGTGCCACAGGCCAGGGTCTCCCCTACCCCGCGCTCCCATACCCGGGCCTCTATTCGCTGGCGGTCTATCACCCGGGCGACCTCGAAGTTGACCCGGTTGGGAAACATCCGGTGCCGCTCGACCTTCGGCCCTGTTTGCGATAGCGGGAAGTCAGCTACCGGATGTGCCACAAAGTACACGGCATGGGGGTTACCTAGGGAGACAAAGCTCATGGGCAGTGTGTCGCCATCTATAACTACCGGATAGTCCAGTATTGGTTTTATGTCAACTATATTCGGTGCCACATCTATGGTTACCGGGATTTCACTTGCCTTGAATACTGGCAACCCCAGAGAGACCTGTATCGCTGGCAACTGATTGGCCGTCTGTTGCAGCCTCACTTCACTTATCCCGGCCCTGGTCTCTATCAATATATGGTCGGCACCGTCGGCTGTCAGACCGTTTTCCAGCAGATAGCGGACAAAGCAGCGCAGGCCGTTACCGCAGGCCTCGGCCTCAGAGCCGTCGGCGTTGTACACCCGCATACAGAAGTCGGCTTTAGCCGAGGGCAGCAGCAGCAGCAGGCCATCCCCGCCAATGCCGTAGTGCCGGTCACACATGGCTGCGGCTAGTTTTGGCCAGTCCCTCTCCTGGTTGCGGGCATCGACCAGTATAAAATCATTCCCGGCGCCCTGCAACTTGGTGAAGTTCACGTCTCTTTGCCCTCGCCCTCTTTCAAATTTCTCTCTCCATGCTTAGCACCGTCGATGAAATCGGCCACCAGACCGGTTACTTCCGGCCCTATCTTTCTCTGCATATCAAACCATTTTATCCTTGTGTCCGTCAACCGGAACCAGTTGTACTGGTGCCGGACAAAGCGGTGGGTTTGAAACTTTATCTGCTGTATGGCGGCCGCCAAGGTCAGCTCGCCCTTGAGAAACCGGGCTATCTGCTGGTAGCCAATACCGGACAGGGCCGGCCGGTTCAGGTCATAGTCCATGTCCAGCAGTTTTTCTGTCTCCTCCACCCAGCCCTGCGCTATCATATCATCAATCCGAGCGTCAAGCCGGCGGTATAGCTCCTGCCTGTCCATGGTCAGTCCAATGACGAGGCTGCGGAAAGGAGGTGCCTTTTTCTGCTGGAGTCGTGAGAAAAGGGTTCCCGTCCGGTTTACCTCTAAGGCCCTGATGGTGCGGCGCAGATTGCGCGGGTCGATGCGCTGTGCCGCTGCCGGGTCTATCTGCTCAAGCTCGCGGTATAGCTCATACTCACCGACCTCAGCGGCTTTCTTGGCCAGGCTGTCTCTGAACTCGTGGTCAGGGGGGACGGAAGGTACTTCCCAGCCTTCCAGTAACGCCCACACGTAAAGCCCGCTGCCGCCCACCAGCAGCGGCAGCCGGTTGCGCTCCTGGATGTCGTTAATGGCGGTCCGGGCCAGACGCTGGTACCGGGCTAGGTCAAAATCGTCGTCGGGATAGGCGATGTTGACTAGGTGGTGTGGGATGAGGGACAGTTCCTGAGGGGTAGGTTTGGCAGTGCCAATATCCAGATAACGGTATATCTGCCGACTATCGGCACTGACTATCTCAGCGTTAAAGAACCGGGCCAGTTCTAGGGCCAGCCGGCTTTTTCCGGTGCCGGTGGGGCCGACGATAGCTACCAGACTGTCCATTTATCTTCTGGTTTCCGAAGTTTGCCGGACAATACTAATAAACTCAGCAGCCTTGAGACTGGCACCGCCGACGAGGGCGCCGTCTATCTCCGGTTGCTGCATGAACTCGGTAGCGTTGGCGGCAGTGACACTGCCGCCATACAGGATACGGCTGTCTGCCGCCGCTTGTTCGCCGGCTAACCGGGCCACAGTCCGGCGGATGAAAGCAATAGTGCCGTTGGCCTGCTCCCCGGTAGCTGCCCGGCCGGTACCGATGGCCCATACCGGCTCGTAGGCAATCACCGGGCCGCCAAGATGGTCAAGACCGGCCAGCGCTGACTCCAGTTGCCCGCTTACCACCGCCTCGGTTTTTCCGGCCTCGTTCTCCTCCAGCCTTTCCCCGACGCACAGGATTGGCTTCAGCCCCACGGCCATTGCCGCCCTGATTTTCTTATTAATAAGCTCACCGTCTTCGTTAAAGTACTGTCGGCGCTCCGAGTGCCCGATAATAACATACTCACACAGCCCGGCGAGCATCAGCGGCGAGACCTCACCGGTATAGGCCCCTTTGGGCTCAAAGTACACATTCTGAGCGCCGAGCTTTATTGAGGTCCCTTTTATCAGTTCCCTTACCGTGGCTAAAGAAACAAACGGCGGGCAGAGAGCTTTCTCTACGTCGGCTATTTCGTCAAGCCCCTGACGCAGCTCAATGACCAGTTCTATGGCTTCGTCTACCGTAGTGTTCATCTTCCAGTTACCGGCAATTAACGGTACCCGCATCATTACCTCCCTGACGGATGAGCGTTAAAGGGAACGGCCTTTTTAAGATCTCCCAAGCAATATATATTAAGCACCGAATTTCGTAAGCTTCAGGGCGTTGGCCATGGCCAGGGGCATGATTTGTTTGGCCGGAATGTGTCCCAGTCCACCAGAGATACAGGCTGACTCCGAGAACTGGCGGACCGGGTCGGAGCGGCACCATTTGGAGTACAGAAGGACGGGGACCGGGTGCCAGCTGTGTCCTTTCAGCAGGGCCGGCGTTGAATGGTCGCCGGTGATAACAATAACATCGGGCTCAAGGCCTTGTATTTGTGGCAGCGCCCTGTCGGCCTGCTCAATGGTGAGTACCTTGCGCTGGAAGTTGCCGTCCTCACCGGCGCTGTCCGTTCCTTTTATATGCAGAAAGAAAAAGTCATGATTGGCGTAGCTGGCCTTCAAAGTGGCCAACTCCTCCTCGATGCTGGCTCCGGTTTTGAGGACATCCATGCCGACCAGCTTGGCTAAACCGCGGTACATGGGATAGCTGGCAATGGCCGCCGGTTTGAGTTTATAGACTTCACCCATGGTGGGAAGCTGGGGGGCCTGGGAAAAGCCGCGTAGCAGCACCATATTGGCCGGGTGGTGTTCGGCCAGGATGTCCTTTGCCATGGCGATGAACTTATTGGCAGTAGCCGCCATATTATCGGCCTGGGAGTTGAGGGCGGTAACCTCCTTTGGGGCTACCCCCGTCTGCTGTGGGTCGGAGTCGCTGGCATCCGGTGATAGACTGTCGCCCCGAAAAACAACGGCGAAGCGGTGCTCCCGTACCGGACAGACCAAGAGCTTTACGTTGTCTATTACCTGACCGTCCAGCAGACGGCACAGTTCGGCGCACTGTTCGTTGGAGATACGGCCGGCCCGGCGGTCGGTGACTAGGCCGTCTTTGTCTGTGGTGCAGAAGTTACCCCGCGCCGCAATATCCCCCGGCTTGAGGTCAAAATCTATGCCTACCGCCTCGAGTATTCCCCGGCCGATAATACAGCCTACCGGGTCGTAGCCAAACAGGGCCAGATGGCCGGGGGCGCTGCCGGGGGTAATCCCCGGGCCGACGATGTCGATAAGTCCGCAGATACCATAGGCGGCCAGCCTGTCAAGGTTGGGGGTACGGGCAGTTTCCAGTTCCGTCTTGCCGGTGGCCGGGTCGGGCAAGCCGCCCAGTCCGTCAAGCACTACCAGCACTATCTTGCTCGGCGAGTGGCGGGAGACTGCTTTCATCAGGTTAAAATTATCCATTACCATAAGAGTTACTGATCTCTTGTATTGCTGGTGTATTATCGCGGTGTTTTATCACTCAATGCCTCTATCCCGGGTAGCTTATTGCCGCCTAAAAATTGAAGAGAAGCACCGCCACCGGTGGAGACAAAAGTCATTTTACCTGCCAGTCCCATCTCAATTACCGCCTCGGCAGTGGAGCCGCCACCGACGATGGTAGTGGCCCTAAGACCGGCTAAACATCTGGCCATAGCCTCCGTTCCAGCGGCAAACCGGGGTATCTCGTATATCCCCATAGGCCCGTTCCAGAAAACTGTCCGGCACTTGGCCAGTTCATCCTGAAAGAGTTTTACCGTCTGAGGGCCGATGTCGGCAATCTTCCACCCGGGCGGTATATCCTCAACTGCCACTGTCTTGAATTCGGCTTCGGAGTTGAGTTCTTCGGCAATAATCACATCCACGGGAAGCAG
The DNA here is from genome assembly GCA_011191985.1 of Dehalococcoidia bacterium. Taxonomy (GTDB): domain Bacteria; phylum Chloroflexota; class Dehalococcoidia; order Dehalococcoidales; family W111; genus W111. Next base: position 1,755 of record DUEU01000056.1, on the reverse strand, counting down.
CAAACGGGCCCTGTTTCGGGAGACGGCCTCCAGCAGCTTGGTGACGAAATCCATCTTGGCGTCATCCACCATGGACCGGCCGACTTCGTATGACCGGGCTTTAAGGAAAGTAGCGGCCATGCCGCCGCCGATAAGGATGACATCCGCCTTGTCCAGGAAGTTTTCCAGCATGTCAATCTTATCGCTTATCTTGGCCCCGCCAACGAGCTTGGCAAGCGGGTGGGCGGGATTGGTGAGCAGGGTTTCCATGATATAGACTTCCTTCTCGACCAGCAGGCCGGCTACGGCGGGAAGATATTCGGTAATACCAACTACGGAGGCGTGGGCTCGGTGACTGGCGCCGAAGGCGTCGTTGACATATATGTCGGCCAGTCCGGCTAGTTGTTGCGCGAAAGAGGCGTCATTCGCTTCCTCCTCGGGATGAAAACGTATATTCTCCAGGAGTAAGGCCTCGCCAGCCTTAAGGCTGGCGACTGACTTCTCTACTTCGGGCCCGATACAGTCCGTGGCCACACCCACCTGCTGGCCCAGGATTTGTGACAGGCGCTGGGCAATACCGGTCATCCGTAGTTTGTCTACTACCTTTCCCTTGGGGCGGCCCAGATGGGAAGCAAGGATGACCTTGGCTTTCCGCCGCAGAAGATATTTGATGGTGGGCAGTGTCGCCTGAATTCGTGAATCATCGGCGATAGCCCCGCTTTCTTCATCCAGAGGGACGTTGAAGTCAACCCTGACCAGCACCCGTTTCCCGGTGACTTCTATGTCCCGGACGGTCATTTTATCCATTTTCTCCCTCGTCCTTTAACCTTCCCCACCCCGGGGTTCGGTCAATATGGGCTACTCGGGCAAGGCAGTGGTCCTGGCGGTTAACGAAGAAGCGGAGCTACGGAACAGGGCGAGAACGCTCTGGGCTATACCGCTGGCATCCAGACCGTATTTGGCCCGAAGAGTCGCCTGACTGCCCTGCTCAACAAATTCATCAGGGATACCGATGCTCTTTATGGTCACGTCATATATTCCCGATTCCTGGATAAGCTTGGCCACGTTGCTGCCGAAACCGCCGTGAAGGCTGTTCTCCTCGACGGTAACCAGGCGCCTAGTGCGGCGGACTAAGTCCAGTATCAGGCCGGAGTCCAGCGGCTTGGCGAAGCGGGCATTAACCACGGTTGCCTCAAGGCCATCTCTTGCCAGTCTCTCCGCGGCCGCAAGGGCCGGGGCCACGGTAACGCCGATAGCCAGTATAGCGACATCATCGCCGTGCCTGAGTGTTTCCGCCTTACCGATGGGCAACTCGTGTAGCTCGGTGTCCATGTCCACACCCAGCCCCGGACCGCGGGGGTACCTGATAGCCATGGGCTTCTGTGCCCTGACGGCGGTATAAAGCAGGTGCTGAAGCTCATTTTCGTCCTTGGGGGCGGCGACGATCAGGTTAGGGACGACCGTCAGATAGGAGATATCAAACGAGCCCTGATGGGTCTTGCCATCATCGCCGACGATACCACCGCGGTCGATGGCGAAAATAACCGGCAGCTCCTGGAGGCAGACGTCGTGGATAATCTGGTCAAAGGCGCGCTGTAGAAACGTAGAATATATCGCCACCACCGGTATAAACCCCTGGGTAGCCAGTCCGGCGGCAAAGGTAACGGCATGCTGCTCACAAATGCCGACATCGAAAACGCGCTGCGGGAATTCGCTGACCACGGTGTTCAGGTAATTCCCCTCAGGCATGGCCGGGGTAATGGCTACCATGGCGGG
>DUEU01000055.1 GCA_011191985.1 Dehalococcoidia bacterium | reverse complement strand
CCATCCTGGCCAGTGACAGCAGCGGCCACGTTTACCGGTCTGAGAATGATGGCGATACGTGGTGGCTGCTGGAGGACACTGCCATCGGCACCGGCAATACTTACGTTGCCTTTGACCCGGGCTATGCCGACAACGGCACTTTCTACGTCGCATCAACTGACGGCGCAGACCTGGTTGTCTTCCGCTACACAGAAGAGGATGAGTGGCAGTCTATAGTTACCGATGGCATAAGCAGCGCCGCCACCAGCGGGGCCACCGGCCTGGCCTGTTCGCCGGACGGCACCCTGTATGTCACCGACAGCACCGCCGGCGGTGTCTTCCGCTGCCTGAACCCGACCGAAACAGAAATCAGCGAAATAGAGTGGGCCAACGCTGACGAGAATATCGGCACCATCAACCTGGACGAACTGTCCCTGGCCGGCGGCATCAACACCCTACTGGGCTACAATGGCGCTACTGTCTGGGCCTACGAGGATGCCCTGACTGGAAAAGTAACGCTGAGTTCGCCCGACGACGGTCATGCCACCGGCCGGGTTAACAGCGCCAACCTCGCCTGGGAACCACTGGGGGCCGCCGAGGAGTATGATGTCAGGGTGAACACCGACCCCAGCTTTGACGGTATGGACTACAGCCCGGTGGCTACCACGAGGACCACAGTCAGGGTCGCCGGACTTGAGGACGGCCAGACCTACTACTGGAAGGTACGGGTAAACGACCCGACCCTGAGCCGCTGGTCGGAGCCAAGGGAGTTCACCACCTCCCTTGGCGCGCCGCAGTGGAACCCGTTTGTCGGTGGCGTTCCGGAATCACCGGCCAATGGTGCTACCAACGTTTCCCTGACACCATCCTTTGCCTGGAACCCGGCCGACTGGGCCAGCGGCTACGAGTTCGTCCTGGCCCGGGATGCCGCCGTCAGCAACGTGGTAATCAGTAAGACCGGCACCAGCGCCCTGGCGACCACAGTCTACCGTTGCGAGGAGACACTGGACAATGCCACTACCTACTACTGGCAGGTCAGGGCAATCAGCAAGACAAGCCAGAGCGAGTGGGCCAGCGCGGTGTTCACCACCGAAGCACAGGCCCCCGTACCGCCGTCACCACCGGCACCACCAACAGCAGAAGAATCACCACCGCTGATTGAGCCGGTATTTTTCTGGGTAGTAATCGGTATCATGGGGGCGCTGGTTATCACGCTGCTGGTGCTGATTTTTAATACCCGGCGTCCCTGACCAGCGGTACTATGATATGATTAAAGAAGCAGGAGGCAAAATTGCCAGAAGAGTTGAGTTAAACTCACCCTGACATTACCGTCCCGTTGTTTGCTATTCGGGCAAGCTCTACCCTATATTTATTTTGTGGAGGCTCTAAGATGAAAAGATGGGGAATTATCGGCACCGTACTGTTATGCCTGGCCTTAGCCGGCTCCATAGCCTGTGAATTGCCCGACGGAGAGGTTAGCCAGCAGCCAGTTGAAGTGGTAAGGGGCGACCTTACCGTTACCGTCAGTGGCAGTGGCTATATCAGTGTCACTAATGAGAAGCAACTGGCTTTCGGCAGCGGCGGCAAGATAGACAAGCTGTTCGTCGAAGAGGGCGATGAGGTCAAAAAGGGAGAAATCCTGGCCACGCTTGACACCAGTGCCCTGGAACTATCCCTCATCCAGGCGCAGTTGGCCCGTGACGAGGCGGAATACAACCTTAAACAGCTAAAAGACGTTTTACATTCCTCTCAGGACCGTATTAAGCTGGCCGAGGCCGCGCTTAAGGCTGCGGAGCGGGCTGTAGCCGAAGTCCAGAAACAGCTGGATGAAGCTGTTATCACCGCTCCCTTCGACGGGGTAGTCGCCATTCTGACAGTCAAGGAGGGAGACATCGTGCCACCGCCAACCATGGCTGCTCAGGCAATAATCCATCTGATCGACCTCTCCAGCCTGGAACTGAGCGCCGAGGTGGACGAGATAGACATACCCGACGTCGAACCGGGGCAGAAGGCAATAATAGAGGTAGACGCCCTGCCCGATGACTTAATAGATGGAGAGGTCGTCTCGATATCCGAACTGCCCGACATACAGACCGGCCTGGTCGTCTATCCGGTAAAGATTAAGTTCGACGTTCCGGCCGGCTTGGCAGTAAGGGCCGGTATGAGCGCCACTGCTGATATCATAATCCAGGAAAGGAAGGACGTCCTGCTGGTGCCGTCGCGAGTGGTCAGACAGGATGAGCAGGGTAATACGGTAGTCAATGTTGTGATTGGCAAGGAAATCGAGGAAAGAGCCGTGGTTACCGGGATCAGCAACGGCCTCCAGACCGAAATCATCAGCGGTCTCAACGAGGGAGAAACGGTTACCGGATAAACCAAGGTAAAGAGTAGCCAACCGGTATCTATTTTCTGAAGAGCCGGAATGAAAAGCAGGTAACAATCGTGATTAAACTGGAAAATATTACCAAGATATACCAGATGGGTAAAGTCGAAGTCCCCGCCCTGAAAGGGATAACCCTGTCTATTGAAGAGGGCGAGCTGGTGGCCATTATCGGCGCCTCAGGCTCAGGCAAGTCCACACTGATGAATATTATCGGTTTCCTGGACAAGCCCACTTCAGGTAGTTATTTCCTCGACGGGTCTGATGTGAGCAAACTGAATGACAACAAGTTAGCCGAGATGAGAAACAAGAAAATCGGCTTCGTTTTTCAGACATATAACCTCTTGCCTCGGGCCAGCGCCTTCGCCAACGTAGAACTGCCTATCATTTATGGTGGCGGTGGTCAGAAACGTCGACGTACCCTGGAGGCACTGGAGCGAGTCGGTTTAGCGGCCAGGGCGACTCATAAACCCACCGAGCTGTCCGGCGGCGAGCAGCAGAGGGTCGCCATCGCCCGGGCACTGGTCAATAATCCATCGCTGATACTGGCCGACGAGCCTACTGGCAACCTAGACAGTGTGGCCACTGCCGAAATCATAGCCATATTCCGCCAGCTCAATAAAGATGGCATCACGGTGGTGATGGTTACTCATGAGATGGATATTGCCCAGCAAACACAGCGTATCATCAGGCTTCTTGACGGCCAAATTGTCAGTGATGAGAAGGTTACCTGAAGAACCTTTTTAATCTGTAGAGGAGACCGGTTTTGAAATTTATCGAGTCTTTCGTAATCGCTATAAGGTCACTATTCGCCAACAAACTGCGGTCGGCGCTAACCATGCTGGGCCTGATAATCGGCGTCGGGGCAGTAATCACCCTGATGTCTCTAGGAAGCGGACTTCAGAACTATATTGCCTCTACCTTTGAGGGGTTGGGCACCAATACGGTATATGTGCAGCCCAGTAATCCAGATGCACCGGGTAGCGCGCAGCTGGCCCCCGGCTATGCCCCACCCAGTCTTACCCTGGATGACGCCGAGGCCATTGCTGATATCCCCAACGTGGCCGGGGTAGCCCCGGTAAATGAGAACTTTGTCGGCTTATCTTACGGTGAGGAGGATTTGGGATCGGTGGTCGAAGGTACTACTGCCGAATTTCTGGAGGCTATGGGCTATGAGATGGCCACCGGCCGGTTTCTTTCCGAACGGGACGTAGCTTCAAGGGATAACGTGGTGGTACTGGGCAGCACCACCGCTGAAGACCTGTTTGGGGACGAAGAACCCATCGGCAAAAGAATCAAAATAAACGATAAACGCTTTACCGTCATCGGCGTGATGGCCCCCCGGGGCGGTGGCTTTTTTGGCATTAGCTTCGATGAGCTTATCGCCGTGCCGATAACCACCTACCAGTCCCGGCTGTTTACCCAGCGCACCGCCAGCGGCGAGGACGCCGTCCAGTCAATCGCCGTTATGATATCCAGCAGCGAGGCGATGGACAACGTTAGAGCCGACATTGAATCCGTGCTGAGGAAACGCCACCATATCGACGAGGATGAAGACAATGACTTTGCCCTAGTCAGCCCGGAGCAGATACTGGAAGTTTTCGGGGCTGTAACACTGGGGCTTACCGTATTTCTGGGCCTGATTGCCGGCATATCGTTGCTAGTAGGCAGCATCGGCATCATGAACATCATGCTGGTCTCGGTAACCGAGCGCACCCGGGAGATAGGCATCCGCAAGGCGGTTGGCGGCAAACGGCGGGATATCCTGCTGCAATTCCTTACGGAGGCCGCCCTAATAAGTCTGGTTGGCGGCGGTGTCGGTATCCTCGCCGGTCTGCTGGTATCGCGTGGTATCTCCTGGGCAATCGACCTCGCCGATATCGGTTTCTCAATCACGGCGGTAGTCTCGCCATACATCGTCATTCTGGCCGTCTCGGTGTCAGTTATCATCGGCCTTGCCTCTGGTATATACCCGGCCATGAGGGCGGCCCGGTTAAATCCCATCGACGCCCTGCACTACGAATAACATCAGCTAAATAAAGGAGAACCGGCCCATGAACTGGCTAGACATTGTCCTGATAAGCGTCATAGCCATCGGTACCCTGACCGGTCTCTGGCTCGGCCTGATAAAGGCAGTGCTATTTCTGGCCGGGATTATCGTGGGCGTGGTACTGGCCGGGCGTTTCCATACTCTCCTGTCCCAGCAACTGGCATTCATTCCGCAGGAGGCTATCGCCAAGATTGTTGCCTTCGCCATCATCCTAATCGGGGTGATGGTCATTGCCCTGGTACTAGCCCGGTTTCTGAAGTGGGCGGCATCACTGATGATGCTGGGCTGGGTCAACCGGCTTGCAGGCGCCGCCTTCGGTCTGCTGCTGGCGTCCACCTTCTGTGGCGCCCTGCTGGCCGCCTGGCTGCATTTTTTCGAGGAGGGCGTGGCAATCCAGGAGTCAATGGTGGCCAATATATTGATAAGCTATTTCCCGCTGGTACTGGGACTGCTGCCCGAGGAGTTCGACACGGTGCGCTCTTTCTTCCAGTAATTATTTATGCTATTATTGTCCCGGCAATATAATAATAAAGAAAGGAGTTGTCACGAAATGGAAATAAAGAAGGTATGTGTCCTGGGGGCTGGTACCATGGGCTACGGTATTACCCAGCTTCTAGCCCTGAACGGGTATGAAGTATCCATGAGGGATATTGAGGACAGGTTCGTCCAAAACGGACTGAACGCGATTAAGAACAACCTGCAAAAATTCCTGGTGGACAAGGGCAAGATGACCCAGGATGAGGCAGATAAGGTAATGGCCCGGATTAAAGGCACTGTCGACCTGAAGGCGGCGGTAGCCGGGGCTCAGGTAGTAATCGAGTGCGTTCCCGAAGCGCTGTCCTTAAAGCACCAGACGTTCAAAGAGCTGGATGAGCTATGCCCCCCGGAAACAATCCTGGCCACCAACACCTCGTCACTCAGCATTACCGAAATAAGCTCGGTAACCAAACGCCAGGACAAGGTAATCGGCATGCACTTCTTTAACCCGGCAACGGTAATGAAGCTGGTTGAGGTAATTCCCTGTGCCAAGACATCGGATGATACCTACCAGGTAATCAAAGACCTGGCCATCAAACTGGGTAAAGAAGTGATTACCGTCCAAAAAGATGCCGCCGGCTTTATTGTAAACCGAATATTCCTGGCGATATGCAATGAGGCGGCCAAGCTGGTATATGAGGGTATCGCCACCCCCGAGGACGTTGACAAGGGTTGCCAGTTCGGTCTCGGTCACAGCATGGGGCCATGCCGGACCATGGACTTAACCGGCATGGATATTGTCTATCATGTAATCCAGGTATTACAATCAGAATTCGGGGAAACGTTCCACCCCTGCCCGTTGATAAAGCACCGGGCCATAGCCAATGAGCTAGGCGTTAAGACAGGCAAAGGTTTTTACGACTACAGCCAGAAATAAAACTACCCTTCCAACACAACTAGCAGCTCAAACTGTCTTGAGCCAGAGACCGAATTGTACTGCCGAAGATAGGCTGTCTTCCTAGCGAACTGATATGACTTATATATTGCTGCCCTTTTCGAGCCGCTCAGCCTAGGTAAGCTATGCTGTTGGTTATGGATGCAGGCGCTGGTACTTTTCCTGTAGCTGCTCCCGACTCTCCTTGTGGTCCGGGTCAGCGACACAAGAGTCCACCGGGCAGACATCAGCGCATCGGGAAGACTCGTAAGCACCGACACATTCAGTGCATTTGTCAGGGTCAATTACGTAGATTGTTTCCCCTTCACTGATTGCCTCATTTGGGCACTCCGGTTCGCAAGCGCCGCAGCTAATACAGTCCTCGGTAATCTTGTACGCCATCCAAATCCCTCCTTAGTTCTTCTGTTGAGTAATTATCATATCTCAGCCCGGTCAGGGCTTGCCTAAAAGTCTCCGGCGCAGGGCCGCCGCCACTGGTTCGGGGACCAGGTCTTCAATATAGCCTTCCAGGCTGGCCACCTCCTTGAGCAGGCTTGAACTGAGGAACTGATATTTATAGTCTGCCATCAGACAGACTACCTCTATATCCGGAGACAATTTTTTGTTCATTATGGCCATATCAAATTCCCGCTCAAAATCGGCGCTCATTCTTAATCCCCGCACTATCGCCCGCGCCTTGACTTTCTTGGCAAAATCAACCGTGAGTCCGGCATACGGCGCCACCTCAACGTTGGGCAGGTCAGCCGTGGCTTTGGTGGCCAGCTCAATCCGCTCTTTAGTAGTAAACACCAGCCGCTAGTCCGGCGTGTCATAGACACCGATGACCACCTTCTCAAAGAGCCGCGCTGCCCTAGTGGCCACATCAAGGTGGCCATTTGTTATCGGGTCAAAACTGCCCGGGTAGATAGCGATGGTCAAGATTCGGCCTCCTTTTGGTACACGGCGATACAACTATCACCGTGCCGGTGTTCTTTAGTCAGGCGTAACCAGCCGTAGCTCGGACTTAGCGGGAGGCGGGGGGAGTGGGTCACAACCACAATTGTCTCTTCAGCAACCAGTCTGGAGACTGCCAGTCGGTCTATCAGGCGGCCTATAGACCGGTTGGAATAGGGCGGGTCCATCAGAATGATACTATACTCCTTATCTAGAAACGAAATGGCACTGCTAACCCGGCAACAATAGATGTGAGCCTGTGTCTCCAGCCTTGTCTTTTCTAGATTTTGTCTTATTATAGCACAACACCGCGGTTCACGTTCAACAAAATCGACCCAACCGGCACCACGGCTTAAGGCTTCAATACCTAAGGCACCGCTGCCAGCGAACAAATCAAGTACCAGCGTCCAATTACTGGCCTCGTTCTCCAGTATGGAGAAAATAGCCCCACGCACTAGGTCTGTCGCCGGGCGGACATATACGCCCTTCGGTACCTTAAGCTGATGTCCCTTTGCCTTACCACTAATAACGCGCATACCCAAAATGGCTACGGCCCATGAACGCTGCCGAGTCAGACCCGGACACCAAGCAATAATAGCCAATTTTGCCCGGTACTGTCAATCTCCGGTCAAATAAGCCATCATAGCCCAAGCACAATACTACAATCCAAACAAAAAATCAGGGTAACCACATTAAGATATCAGTTAAAATTAGTATTATAAAATCTCGTGCCTTTTCTCTTGCTTTAAAATATTTGTTTATGATATACTAACCACGGCGCTCTGGCGTTGGAGGATCGTATTTGCTGATAAACTACGGTTATATCGGTCTGTTTATCCTGGCCGCCATTGCTTTTACCATTGTTATGCTTCTCCTGCCCGCTATCTTCAGGCTCGTCGGTATTAATCCTCGAAAACCAAACCCCATCAAGAACGCCACCTACGAATGCGGTATGGAAACCATCGGCCGGTCATGGGTCCAGTTCAATTTCCGCTACTATTTTTACGCCCTGATGTTCATCGCTCTTGACGTCATGGTCGTCTTCATCTACCCGTGGGCCGCCGAACTCAGAAAGCTGGGGTATTTCGGTCTGATGGCGGTACTGATCTTCGTCTTTGTCGTTGTTGTCGGCTATTTGTACGCCTGGCGGAAGAGGGTCCTGGAATGGAAGTAACCGGAAAAAGTAAATATATATACTCCGACAGCGAACTTGACAGAAGCGAAGGTCAAATTATAGAAACGCTGAAGGCGCAGAGCCAGCAGCCGCTGGCGGACCCCGATGCGTGGCTCGATGAAGAAATAGACCGAAACATACTGCTGACAACGGTAGATGCCGTATTTGACTGGGCACGGCGCTATTCGGTTTGGCCGGCCATGTTTGCCCCGGCCTGCTGCGCCTTTGAAATGATCTGCATGGCAGCCTCCCGTTTCGACCTCTCTCGCTTCGGTATGGAAATCTTCCGCGCCTCGCCACGGCAGGCCGACCTGATGCTCTGTGCCGGTACCATGACCTGGAAGATGGCCCCGCAGCTGAAGAGAATCTATGAGCAGATGGCAGAGCCGAAGTGGGTGATAGCCATGGGGGCTTGCGCTATCAGTGGTGGTATCTTCCGCTCGTCCTATGCCGTGGTGCCAGGATACAACCGCATAATCCCGGTCGACGTTTATGTGCCGGGGTGTCCCCCCCGACCGGAAGCCGTTCTTCACGGCATACGAATGCTACACCGTAAAATAGCCGAGGGACACGTCAATATAGAACTGAACCCGTTAAAGGCAAAACAGGAAAGGCTAAAAGATACCTAGATTCAGGTAAAAGGTATGACACTGGCACTACCAGTTAAAGATACTGCCCAACGGATAGGAGAGCACTTTGCCGATGCCGTTACCGAGGTAACGGACGGCGCGGTTATCGTTAAAAGCGAAGCGCTTTTCCAGGTCGCCGAATACCTGAAGACCAATCCGGACTTCGACCTTAATTACCTCACCCACATTACCGCAGTTGACTATTTTGACTACTTCGAAATCATCTATCAGCTGACGTCGCTGAACAATAACCACAGCCTGTTGTTGAAGACACGGTGTTACGACCGCGACAAACCGGTCGTCCCATCGGTGGTTGGTCTATGGCGTGGGGCTGATTTTCAAGAGCGGGAGATATACGACCTCATGGGGATAAGTTTTAAGGGCCACCCGAACCTGAAGCGAATCGTCATGTGGGACGGCTTTGACGGCCACCCGCTGCGCAAAGACTACCTTTAAAATCAGGGGTAAACTGCCGTCCCTGGCCGGTGGCGGCATAGCGGATTAAGAATATGACACTGAAAACGGAACCGTTTGTCCTTAATGTTGGCCCGCAGCATCCCAGCACCCACGGCGTGTTCCGGATGAGGGCTACCCTTGATGGCGAAGTCGTTGTCGATATCGAGCCGATATTCGGCTACCTGCACCGCGGCATCGAGAAGCTGGCCGAGGAAAGGACTTATACCGGCGTCATTCCCCTGACCGACCGCCTCGATTACCTTTCCTCTATGGCCAACAACCTGGGCTACTGCCTGGCCGTGGAGAAACTGGCCGGTATCCCGGTCCCGGAACGTGCCCAGTACATACGGGTGATTATGGCGGAATTGCAGCGTATCGCCAGCCACCTGATAGCTGTCGGCGCTTTTTTGAACGACTGCGGCGCCTTTATGACTCCCATTGTGTACATGATCCGGGAAAGAGAGAAGATACTGGACCTGTTTGACATGGTCTGCGGCCAGCGGCTTACCTACAACTACATGCGACCGGGCGGCGTCAGCCAGGAAATCCCCGATGAATTCCTGCCCGCCCTGGACAAATTCCTCAAGCAAATGCCGGGCTGGATAGACGAATACGACCAGCTCCTGAAGGAGAACGAAATCCTGCTGGCGCGCTCAAAGGGCGTGGGTACGCTATCCCAGGAACTAGCGATCAGCATCTCGGCCAGCGGCCCGGTACTCAGGGGAAGCGGGATCAAATGGGATATCCGCCGGGCCGACCCGTACTCTATATATGAACGTTTCGAGTTTGACATCCCCACCGGCACGGTCGGCGACTGCTACGACCGCTACCGGGTGAGGGTCGAGGAGATGCGACAGAGCCTGCGCATTCTGGAACAGGCCCGGCAGCAGATACCGGGCGGAGAATTCCGCAGTAAGGTGCCGCACCTTATTCGCCCACCCGTCGGGGAAACCTACGCTCACATCGAAGCCCCCAAAGGCGAGCTTGGTTTCTACCTGGTTTCGGATAATTCTATCGCCCCCTACCGCTGCCACGTCCGGGCACCAAGCCTGCTCAACGTGACGGCGCTGCGCGACCTGATGATTGGCTGGAAGATAGCCGACCTGATACTCATCTTCGGCAGCATGGATATCTGCATGGGTGAGATTGACCGCTAATGATGATTTTTAATCCGGACCCAAGCTCAGTACGCCAGATGCCGACCCTAGCCCCAGACTGGCCAGGTGGTTTCTGGTGGCACTGGCTGCTATTCACCGTTATTATCATCGCCTTTGTCCTTCTCCTGGTGATGGGCTACATCTGGCTCGAGCGGCGGGCTATGGGCCGTATGCAGGCGCGTCTTGGCCCCAACCGGGCCGGCCCCTTTGGCCTACTGCAACCAGTAGCCGACGCCCTAAAAGTTATGCTCAAAGAAGATATCGTGCCGGTTAACGCCGATAAGATAGTCCACCTGCTGGCACCTATCATCGCTTTTGCCCCGGTACTGATTATTTTTGCTGTAGTTCCCTTCGCCAATGGGGCATTGCTGGCCGACCTGAATATCGGCATCGTCTTCGTGGTGGCCATCAGCTCCATCTCGACGCTGGGGGTATTCATGGCCGGCTGGGGCTCAAGCAACAAGTACTCTCTCCTCGGCGCCATGAGAAACGTGGCCTCGGTGGTGAGCTACGAGATTCCGGTAGTCCTCTCCATTGCCGGCGTCGTGCTGATTACCGGCTCACTGTCCATGAACCAGATAGTGCTGGCCCAGGAAATCCCCTTCATCCTGCTGCAGCCGCTCGGTTTCCTCATCTTCTTCATTGGCGGCTGTGCCGAGATTAACCGCAGCCCGTTTGACCTCCTGGAGGCAGACTCGGAGATTGTGGCCGGCTTCCACACCGAGTACTCGGGGATGAAGTTCGCCATGTTCTATCTGGTGGAGTATGCCGAGGCCTTGGTTATCTCGGCGTTGATTACCACTCTCTTCCTCGGCGGCTGGCGGGGGCCGATTCTACCGCCGTGGCTCTGGTTCCTGGTTAAAGTCATGGTGGTATTCTTCGTCATGGTCTGGACACGGACGACTTTGCCCCGCGTGAGGATTGACCAGCTTATGGCCCTGGCCTGGAAGTTCCTCTTCCCGCTGGCCCTGCTGAACCTGTTTATCACCGGTATAGAAATACTGGCCTGGCCAACGGCTATAGCTTGGCTGATACCGGTAAATATTGCGGTCATGGTGATACTGGTATTGCTATGGTCCAAACTCTTCAAGCTAGGATGGGGTAGAGTTGAAGTTTGAACGATACGGAATAGGCATCGCCAAAGGGCTGCGGGTGACTTTCAAGCACCTGTTCCGCCGCCCAGTAACGGTGCAGTACCCCGAACAGAAGCTCCATATGTCGCGCCGGATACGGGGTAACGAGCTTATCTGGGACAAGGACAAGTGCACCGGCTGCGCCACCTGTGCCAAGACCTGCCCTCAGGGAGTCATCCAGGTAATAACCTCCGTTGACGCGGTCGAGAATAAGTATGTCGTTGAGAAGTTCGAGGTGGATACCGGCTACTGCATCTCCTGCGGCCTGTGCATTGAAGCCTGCCCCTATGAAGCCCTGTACATGGGCTACGCCTACGAGCGGGCAAAATACCGCCGGGAAGATGTAATACAGACCAACGAGCAGCTACTACCTTCGGCAGACAGGCTGCGCAGCGGCTACATGTACCCGGAGATTGCCGCCCAGCTGCCCAGGCAGACCTTGCTACTGGAAAGGATTACCGAGGAAGAAGAGTAATGGGAGTCACTATCGCCTTCTGGATACTGGCCGTAGCCGCCATACTGGGCGCGCTGGGCGTAGTCCTGCTGCGCAACGTGTTCCGGGCGGCCCTCTCGCTGGTCTTGTGTTTCCTGGCCGTAGCCGGGCTTTACGTCACCCTCAGCGCCGACTTCCTGGCGGCAGTACAGATACTGGTCTATGTCGGCGCCATCGCCGTACTGATTATCCTGGCGATAATGCTGACAAGGGACGTGCAGCGGGGCAGTCCCGGCAACAGGCTGCAACTGCCGGCCTTTATTGTCGCCGCCCTGTTTCTGGCGATAGTCGCCTTTGCCATCTTCCAGACTTCTTGGCAGCTAGCTGAACTACCGCCGCCGGCGCCAACGACATCCGATTTAGCCTTCAGGCTCCTTGGTGACGGCGGCTTTATTCTACCTTTGGAGATTGCCCCGGTCCTCCTGCTGGCCGCCATTATCGGGGCAATCGTCCTGGTTAGAGAGAAATAAAGTATGAGTATTGCGCTGGAGCATTATCTAATACTGGCCACGGTGCTCTTCTCCATCGGGCTCTATGGAGCACTGGCCAAACGCAGTGCCATCGTCATCCTGATGTCCATCGAACTGATGCTCAACGCGGTGAATATTGCCATGATTGCCTTTTCCCGGTACATAGTGCCGTTAATGCTGACGGGGCAGGTTTTCGCCATCTTTATTATCGTGGTGGCGGCGGCGGAGGCGGCGGTCGGCCTGGCAATCACCATGGCCATCTACCGCCGCCGGGAAACGATAGACACCACCGAGATTAACCTGATGAAGTGGTAAGGGAGGAGAATCATGGCCGGTGATAAAAGAGGCGGTGGTTCAGTGGCCGGAGGCCTGGCCGGTGCCATCTGGTTCATGGGCTGGCTGTTCACCATCGGCTACGTTAACCTGGTATGGTGGAAGATTATACTGGGCATTGTGGTGTGGCCATTATTTTTAGGCATAGAGCTAAGGTAAACATCGGGCACAGTAATATTGTATATAGTGGTTAGGAGACCCAAATGTGGGTTGAGATTAAACAGGCAAAAAATCTAATGATTGCCGAGACCTGGAAGGAGTTCTTCGAGGGAGAGGGAATACCGACCCATATACTGCCTGTGACCGGGGAAGCCCCCGGCCGGGAGATGGTTGCCTATCGTATTCTGGTGCCCGAAGACAAAAAGCACGTTATCGATGAGATATTAAGGAAGCTGTAATGCCGTATCAGTTAATCTGGTTAATATTCTTCCTGCCGGTCATCTCTTTCGCGATTATATCACTTTTCATAAGACCGCTGGTGAAGGCGGAGTCAAAGGTGGCCGGCTATATTACCATCACCGCCCTTTTCGGCTGCCTCGGCCTGTCCATCTGGACACTGGTTACAGTAATGGGCAGCCCACATCACGAGCTCGACGTGCCGCAGATTAGCTGGATTGTCATCAACGGCTTTCCCTTCAACGTCGGCATAATGGTTGACTCGCTGACGGCGGTGATGCTGGTGGTGGTCAGCACGGTCAGCCTGATGGTGCAGATATACTCCCAGGGCTACATGCACGGCGACCCGGGCTACCACCGCTATTACGCCTGGATGTCGCTGTTCACGGCATCAATGCTCGGCCTGGTCATGGCCTCCAGCCTTCTCTTTGCCTTCATCTTCTGGGAGATGGTCGGCCTCTGCTCCTATCTGCTTATCGGCTTCTGGTTCCACAAACCATCAGCGGCCGACGCCGCCAAGAAAGCGTTTATCGTTACCCGACTTGGCGACTTCGGCTTCATGGCCGGTATTCTGCTACTCTACAAGACAACCGGCACCCTTGACATCGCCGAGTTGCACCACCTGGCCATCACCGGGGCCTTGGCCGGCACCACCCTCACCTGGGCCGCTATCGGCATCTTTGCCGGAGCCGCTGGTAAATCAGCGCAGTTCCCGCTCCACGTATGGCTGCCCGATGCCATGGAAGGCCCGACCCCGGTCAGCGCCCTGATACATGCCGCCACCATGGTTGCCGCCGGTGTCTTTCTGGTTGCCCGCACACTGCCACTCTTTGTGAACTCAATAGAAGCCATGACCACTGTAGCTATTATTGGAGGTTTTACCGCTATCTTCGCTGCCTCCATGGGTCTGGTGATGACAGATATCAAGCGGGTGATTGCCTACTCCACCATCAGTCAGCTCGGCTACATGATGCTGGGACTAGGCGCCGCCGGTCTGGGTTTAATTCACCAAGGACATATTACCCTGGAAGCCGCCAAGGCAGCGGCGGCTATTGGCATCTTCCACCTTTTCAATCACGCCTTCTTTAAGGCGCTACTCTTCCTCGGTGCCGGCAGCGTCAACCATGCCACCGGCACGTTTGACATGCGCCTCATGGGTGGCCTGCGCAAGGTGATGCCCTGGACCTACGCCACCTTCCTTATCGGTTCTTTAAGCCTGGCCGGAATCTGGCCTCTGGCCGGTTTCTGGAGCAAGGATGAAATACTTATCAGTGCCATGGAAAACCAGCCCTTCCTCTTTGTGCTGGTTATGATTACGGTATTTATGACTGCTTTCTATATATTCCGGGTTGTGTTTATGACCTTTGCTGGTGAGTACCGCGGCGGCAGTCCGGAAGCGCACGATGCGCACCCCCACGAATCACCGCTGGTCATGGTGGCACCGATGGTAGTCCTGGCAATACTGGCGGTGGTCGCTGGTCTCTGGAATGTCACCGGGCACTTCGGTGCCTTCATGGGGCACGGCGAGACGAAAGGCTTCGTTGAGGGCTTCTTCGGCATCTTCACCCACGGGCTGCCCTGGATATCGCTGGTGCTGGCCGGGTCGGGCATCCTGCTAGCCTATGCCATGTACAGCGCCCGATGGATATCACCGGAGCGTATCGGCGCCATGTTCAAGCCGTTCTATACTCTGTTCTTCCGCAAGTACTGGTTCGACGAGCTCTATGAGAACGTTTTCGTGAAGACGGCACTGCTGAAAGGGCTCTTCGCGGGCTTTGAGGTAATCGACAGGGACGGTGTTGACGGCGCCGTAAACGGGGTGGCTAATACAGCGGTGGCCACCGGCCGGACCATCCGGCGGGCCCAGACCGGACAGCTACAGCTCTACGGGCTGATTATGGGGATTGGCATCGTGGTGATTGTGCTCGCCATATATTACTTGGCTTGAAAAGGAGTCAGTATAGTTGGACTTTAATTGGCTGACCTGGATAATCTTTCTCCCGGTGGTGGGGGCCGTCGTCATTGCCATCATCCCCGGCCTCTCGTCACGGGCGATTAAGTGGCTGGCCGTCATCTTTACCGCGGTGCCGTTCGCCCTGTCCATCTACCTCTTCGCCATTTTTGACAAGACTGCCATTGGGGCCATCCAGTTTGAGGAGAAGGTTTCCTGGATTCCGGCCATCAATGCCCACTACCATGTCGGCGTCGACGGTATCAGCCTGCCCCTGGTGGTGCTGATGGCCTTCCTCGGCATTTTAGTAGTACTTATCTCGTGGAAGATTAACCTCAGGCCGCGCGAGTATTTCGCCTGGCTGCTGCTCTTGGAAACGAGCATCCTGGGAGTGTTCACCTCGCTCGACCTGCTGCTCTTCTTCCTCTTCTGGGAGATAGAGGTCATCCCCATGTATTTCCTGATATCCATCTGGGGCGCCGGTAGAAAGGAATACTCGGCAATCAAGTACGTGATTTATACCCTGTTCGGCGGCGCCTTCATGCTCTCCGGTATACTGAGCCTGTATTTTACCACCGGCAGTCTCAATATGGTTGAAATCGCTCAGGGCGGACTGGCCATGGTACAGTCGATCATGCCGGCAACCGGGTTGTTCGTCCTGCTGATTATTGGCTTTGCCATCAAACTGCCTGTTTTCCCGCTGCATACCTGGCTGCCCGATGCCCATACCGACGCCCCGACGGCCGTCAGTGTGGTGCTGGCCGGGGCCCTGCTCAAGATGGGCGGCTACGGGATGATTCGGGTCTGTGTTTCCATCCTGCCCGATGTTGCCAAGACCTTCGCGCCACTAATGATGATACTGGCCGTAATCGGCGTCCTCTACGGGGCGGCGGTTACCCTGAGACAGACCGATATTAAACGGCTGATTGCTTACAGCAGCGTCAGCCACATGGGCTATGTCCTGCTCGGCATCTTTGCCCTGGGGCAGGTCAGCCTGGTGGGGGCCAGCCTGCAGATGTTCAGCCACGGCGTTATTACCGGCCTCCTGTTTGCCATGGCCGGAGTGGTTATGCACAATGTGGAAGAGCGCGATATCAGCAAGCTCGGCGGCCTGGCCCGGCAGATACCGATTATCGCCGTCTTTTTCTCTCTGGCCGGCCTGGCATCGCTCGGTCTGCCATTGACCAGCGGCTTCGCCGCCGAGTTTCTGGTCTTCGTGGGCAGCTTTTCCTCGACGACGGTAGCTGGGGTCCAGGTTTACACCATCCTCGCCGTCCTAGGGGTAGTGGTCACCGCCGGCTATATACTTTGGATGCTACAGAGGGTCTTCTACGGGCCGGTGCTGGAACAGTATAACGGTGTCCCTGACGCCGACGTCCTGGAGCGGATATACATGGGCGCCTTCGTCGCCGTAATCATACTCATTGGTATCCGTCCCGACATATTAACCAATGTTATCACGACCGGTATCATGCCGGTAGTTCAGTTACTGGGAGGGTAATAAACCTTTGAACCTTGGGTTATTGGCACCGGAGCTTAGCCTGGCGGCCACCGCCATAGTCGTAATCTTACTTGACCTGGTCGTTTCGCGCAAGGGCTGGCTGGCGGCGGTCAGCATTGCCGGCATTTTAGTCTCCGGCGGTTTCAGTCTGGCCATGTGGGGCGGCAGCGCTCAGCCCATCTTCAACAATATGCTGGCCGTAGATGGTTTTGCCCTCTTCTTCAAGCTGCTATTCCTGGCTTCCGCCGCCCTGGTGACCCTGTTTTCGGTAGACTATGTAGCCAAGTTCGCCCGCTTTCAGGGCGAGTTCTACGCCCTGATACTGCTTTCCGCCCTGGGCATGATGCTCATGGCGGCTACCACCGAGCTCATTTCCATCTATGTCGCCCTGGAGCTGGCCAGTATCTCCCTCTACGCCCTGGTTGGTTTCCTGAAAGACAGCAAGTCAACCGAAGCGTCTCTCAAATATCTGCTGCTTGGCGCGGTAGCCTCGGCGGTACTGCTCTTCGGCATGGCCCTGGTCTTCGGCTTCACCGGCCGGACACAGCTAGGTGAAATCGCTCAGGCTCTCCAAGGGATGTCTCTCTCTCCCGGTCTTATCCTAGGCTTAGTGCTGCTGATAGCCGGCTTCGGCTTCAAGATTGCCTCGGTACCCTTCCACATGTGGGTACCCGATGTCTATGAAGGCGCGCCAACACCGATAACCGCCTACCTTTCCGTAGCCAGCAAGGCGGCCGGTTTCGCCATAATCCTGCGGGTCTTTTTCACCGCCTTCGGTCTGGACTGGCTGAGCGCCAACTGGGGCATAGTCTTTGCCGCACTGGCCACCATCAGCATGACCCTGGGCAACATCACTGCCATCCCGCAGAGCAACATCAAGCGGCTGCTCGGTTACTCCAGCATCGCCCAGGCAGGTTACCTCATGGTCGGACTGGCTGCCGTCGGCATGTCGCCGGTAACCGATAGCGTCGCCCGCGGCACCATTCTCTTCTTCCTCGCCAGCTATACGCTGACCAACCTCGGGGCATTTGCCGCGATTATCGCCATCTCCAACAAGCTCGGCAGCGACCTCATCGAGGACTATTCCGGCATGATAAAACGGGCGCCACTGCTAGCTCTAGGGCTCAGCCTGTGCCTTATCTCGCTCATCGGTATGCCGCCGGCGGCCGGATTCATTGCCAAGTTCTGGCTCTTCAAGGGGGCCGTAGAGAACGGCCTGCTGTGGCTGGTGATTATCGCCGTACTTAACAGCGTCATCTCCGCCTACTACTATCTGAGGGTAGTCAAGGTAATGTGGCTGGGTGAACCGGCTTCCGAAGAGAAGGTACCCTCCTCCGGGGCACTGCGGGTGGCGCTGGCAATATCCTGCCTCGGTGTCCTGCTTTTGGGCACCATTGTCCCCGGTCTCCTGACAGGGCAGCTAGCCGACTTCGCCGCCAGGCTACTCACTTTCTAGAGACTCTGACCTCACCCCCACCCCTTTCCCTTCCAAGAAGCGGGTATATTGCTTCTCAAACTACCTGATTACTGGACGCGCGCCGGGATAGCTCTAGTAATATCTTACTATATCTGCTTGGTTATTTATGATGTATAATATAAATAACTAGGAACAGGTACGGGCAAAGCTCGTTAATACAAGAGGAGGCAACATGTCAACGGTAATCAAGATCGTACTGGCGATATCTCTGGCACTGACCTTATCACTGGCCGCTTTCGGATGCGGCGAAGGAGAGCTGACACAGGAGGACATAGAGCGAATAGTAGCCGATGCCACCACTGCCAACGCCGCGGTAAATACCGTCAGTTTCGATATGGAAATGGAAATGCTCATGGATATAACGACTCCAGACGGGCCGGTCCAAATGACCATGGTGAGTAACGGTACCGGCACCGTAGACCAAGCCAACCAGAAAATGAAGATATTGATGGACATGACCATGGATATACCGGAGCTGGGCCAACAAGATATGGACATGGAGATGTATGCCACCGGCGGCTGGATGTACATGAAGATGGATATCCCTGGTCTGGGTGAGCGGTGGGTGAAAATGCCGCTGACCGAGGAGATGTGGCAATCACAGAGCCAGTTCGAGCAGCAGGTAGAACTGCTTAGAACAGCCCGGGAGGTCACTTTCCATGGCAGTGAAACCGTGAATGGTACCGCCTGCTACGTGGTGGAAATAGTGCCGGATATGGCGGTGCTATTTGATATAATTTCCCAGCAACAGATGCCGGGCATGGAAGATATGAGCATGGCCGGGCTCGATATGGGCGACTGGTTCAAAGACTTTTCGATTAAATTATGGGTAGCCAAAGACAGCTACCTGATGATGAAGGCCGAAGAATACCTGCTTATGGAAATTACGGCCGGAGACCTCAGGGGCAGTGAGGATGACTCTGGGAAGATGACCATGGATGCAAACATAACGATGACGTGCTACGATTATAACGAAGACGTTTTTATTGAGTTGCCCGAAGAGGCGCTGGAGGCAGCAGAGATACCGGGGATGTAAACCAAGTTATTTAGACATGGATAAGGTAAGTGGCCGTTGAATAGAACCAGAGGTTTCGTCAACCAGAACCGCTTTAAGTCGGGCCGGGCGATAAAGCGTCTCGGCAAGCCGGTGCCGGATAAGCCCGGAACCAGCCTGAAGAGAGCCAGCAGTAAGTGAGCTGGAGCGCCCATTTCAGCCGGGTTCGTTTATACCCCGACTACACCGCCCTACCCTCCAGTACCAGATTTTAGCCTTGACACCCCGAGGCAGCAATGCTAAACTTTTCTTGTCCCCAGGTGTCAATTTCACTGCTTATCAGGAGAGCCGTGGTAGTAAAAAGGGTCGGCATTCTTTACCACCCAATGAAGAAAGCGGCTGGTAACCTGGCCCGGGAACTAGAGGGCCTGCTTAATAACCACAGTGTCTCTGCCTGGCTATGCTCCGCCTGGGAAGGGGAAGAGATTAAAACCAGGATAGACGGCACCGACCTGGTGCTCAGTATTGGTGGCGACGGCACTATCCTAAGAGCGTCCCAGGCAGTAGCCAGCACCACGATCCCTATTACCGGAATAAACCTGGGCCGGCTGGGCTTTATGACCGAACTTAGCGCGGAAGAGGCTGTTGACAAGCTGCCGGCCCTGCTGGCAGGGGAGGGGCAGATTGACGAGCGGGCTATGCTCGAAGCACGGTTCGACGGCAACCAGCAGACATTTTATGCCTTAAACGACGTTGTCCTGGCGCGGGGGGCCATAGCCCGAACCATCTCAGTAGAAGCCAACATCGGCGATGAACAACTTGCCACCTACAAGGCCGACGGGGTTATTGTGGCTACGGCCACCGGCAGCACCGGCTACTCATTAGCCGCCGGGGGGCCTATTCTGCACCCGCAGGCCAAAGAATTCACCCTCCTGCCCATAATGCCCCACCTTAGCCTGGCCTATCCCCTGGTGTTGCCACCAGAAACGGTAGTCAGGCTGCGTGTCGTTACCACCCATAAGGCAACGCTCAGTATCGACGGCCACATAAACCTGCCACTACTAAGCGGTACCACTCTAGTGGTCAGACCCAGCGCCCACCGGGCCCGGTTCCTGAGGATCAATCCCGAGGCTTTTTATAGCTCCCTGGAACAGAAGCTGAAAGGAAAACGATAGCTTGAATAAAGTAGAAAAAGCCAGAGTCAAAGATGTTCCTCAGATGCAGCGGCTAATCAACCTCTTTGCCGCCAGAGGGGAAATGCTGGCCCGCTCAATGAGCGAGCTATACGAGAATACCAGGGACTATTACGTCTACCGGCAGGGTGAACTGGTAGTTGCCTGTGCCGCCCTGCATATTGACTGGGAAGACCTAGCCGAGATAAAGTCCTTGGCCGTGGCCGAGGACAGTCAGAAGACAGGTATCGGCACCCAGCTGGTGAAGGCCTGCCTGAATGAAGCCAGAGAGCTTGGCATCGCCACGGTGTATTGTCTGACTTACCAGCCAGCCTTTTTCGAGAGGTTCGGCTTCAAGCTGCGAGAAAAATCTGAGCTGTCCCGTAAGGTCTGGCTGGAATGCTACCGCTGTCCCAAATTCCCCGACTGCGACGAGGTAGCCCTCGTCTACGAAATGGAGCTATAACCCGTGGCGGAAGGGACCGTATCCCGTGAGATAATCTACCAGGGCCGGGCCATCGGGGTGCGGGTTGATAAGGTCCAAACGCCCGGCGGACGGGTAACCACCCGCGAGATCGTGGAGCACGCTGACTGTGTGGCTATCATCGCCGTCGATGACAGTAACAACCTGCTCCTGGTCAACCAGTTCCGCAAGCCGGTAGAGAAAGAGCTCTTGGAGATACCGGCCGGCGGTATCGAGCCAGGTGAGGACCCGGCAGACTGCGTGCGCCGGGAGATGCGAGAGGAGACGGGCTACCTGCCCCGGAAAGTGGAGAGGCTGGGCGGCTTTTATTCCACGCCGGGCTACTGCACGGAATACCTTCACCTCTATCTGG